>JBILIM010000369.1:0-2669 GCA_044349985.1 Crocinitomicaceae bacterium | reverse complement strand
TGATGAAGAAGATGGAATAGTCGAAGGTAAGCATGTAGGCAGGGACTTCATTATGCGCACTTCTTTTAACAATTATAGAAGCACTTGGAATTCCTTTTTCGCTTGCTTTGGAAATAATTCCGTCTGGATGTTCAGGAGTGATAAACAGGAATTTGGATTCCGGATAGGTTTCCTTGAAAACTACAAAATAATCAAGCATTTCATTCAACATGTACCACGTTCCGATAGACCCAACATATCCCAATACTTTTTCTTTCGGAAGAATATTTAGGTTATTTTTTAGATTATTTATTTCTACTTGTGTATAGTTTTCTGCTTGGAATTTTTCCAAATCTACACAACAGGGAATAACTGTAATTTTAGTTTCAGCAATCGATGGGTGTAGGTTGCGAATTTCCTTTTTTCCTGCAGCAGTTAAGGAAATGATATGATCAGATTGTTTAAAAAAATCAATTTCTTTCTTTTTAAAAAAATTGTATACTACTTTGAATACAGGATTCTTTATATTCCAAATGCCACCTTCTAAGCGCTCATCTGCCCAAAATCCTCTCATGTCAAAAACAAATTTGGTTTGATATCGATTTTTCATTTTTAGGCCAATCAACGCAGCGATGTAACTTCTGCAATGCACGATGTCAAATTGGTTTTTTTGATGTAATTTTTTTGCCAAAGCAGACATTCTTCGAACATCGTAAACCGTTGAAAGTAGTGGTGGTTTTTTAGTATAACTTAACGGATGCCATTGAATACCAGCTTCTGAACACAATTTTTCAATTTTTTGATATTCATCCTGATATCTTTCTTTCTTTTCAAAACTGATCAAATGGAATTGATGCCCTAAAGCACTTAAACCCTTGAGATAAGGAAGTACCTGAGACTGTCCCAAAGGATCAGTCATTCCATCGTATGATATGTAAAGGATGCTTGCCAAATTTGAATTAGATTACTTCATCCACCTTTCATACCACATCTGAAACATCAAAAAATACCACAGTTTCGATGCCATTTCTTTTTTGCCATTGAATACATCGGTTTTTAATTTTTCAATAAAATCGATGTCGAATAAATGGTGATGCTGCAACAAGTTTTTGGATAAATAGGTTTCAACAACCGGTTTCAGATCTTTTGCCAACCAGTCTGCAATGGGAATAGCAAATCCCATCTTTGGTCGTTCCATTACTTCTTTCGAAACCATATCGTGTACGATTTCTTTAAGGATGTATTTTTTTATTCCTGAATGGTATTTGAAATGATCCGGAAGTTGGGCTGCCCAATTGATTAAATCATGATCGAGAAAGGGTTCACGACCCTCCAAACTCACTGCCATCGATGCCCGATCTACTTTCTGCATGATGTCATCAACAAGATAAGTTTGGAAATCTATGGCCAGCATGTAGGACAATGGGGTGTAAAATTCGCTTTTTAATTCTTTTGAAAAAAATGCCAAATCTTGATTGTTCGGATGCTTAAAGTTTAGAATCTTGTTCAGTTGATCTGAAGTGAATTGCTGACTTAGGCTCATCATTATGGCTTCATCATCAAACTCCTTGAGCAATTTTTTTACTTTTTCATAACGCTGATGAAAATTGTATCGATTTTTTAAAACCGGTAATTGATCGGCAGGAATAAGGTTCATTAATCCAGCCATTGACTTTCTTACAATTTTTGGAATTCTGTCAAGTTTACGTCCATATTTTAAAAGGTAATCGTAGCGATTGTAACCGGCAAAAAGTTCGTCACCACCATCTGCACTCAATGCAACCGTAACATGTTCTCGAGCCATTTTGCTCACCAGCATTGTTGGGATTGCGCTGCTGTCAGCGAATGGCTCATCATAAAAGTAGGGCAGTTCAGTGATCAAGTCTAGTGCCTCAGATACCGTACAATTGAGTTCGGTATGATCTGTTCCAAAATGTTTGGCAATCTCTTTAGCAAATGGTGCTTCGTTAAGTCCAATATCCGGTACGCCTATGGTGAACGTTTTTAGTTTTTCAGTTCTGTTTTGTTGCAGCAGACCCGTAACACATGTACTGTCATATCCTCCACTTAAGAACACACCGACAGGAACATCTGAAACCATCCGCAATTCAAACGCCTCATTTAGTTTTTGTTTTGTAACCGATTTTGCCTCTTCAAAATCAATTTTCAATTTTGGTTGATTGAAAGCGTCGTAAACATCCCAGTATTTATTTAATTGAATAGCACCATTTTCAAGGTTTAATTCAAGAAAATGTCCAGGTTGAAGTTTGTTACAGAATTCAAATATGCATTGTGAGCCGGGAATGTTTCCATATTGGATGAAATCAGCGACTGCGTTTTTATTGAGGGTTTTGTCAAATTTTGGATGGGAATGAAAAGATTTCAATTCAGATGAAAACAAGAACAATCCATCGTGCATATAGTAATAAAGCGGTTTCACGCCAACCCGATCCCGAACCAATGTGATTTTTTGTTGTGCTTTATCATAAATCGCAAAGGAGAACATACCTTTCATTTTTTCCAAGCATTTTATTCCCCATTCTTTGAACGCGTGTAAAATGACTTCGGTGTCTGAATTGCCTTCAAATTGATGGCCTTTTGCTATCAATTCTTTTTTGATTTCATTGAAATTATAAATCTCTCCGTTGAAGGTTATCCAAAGATCCAAAAATGCCATGGGCTGTTTCCCA
>JBILIM010000368.1:0-2672 GCA_044349985.1 Crocinitomicaceae bacterium | reverse complement strand
AGGCCTGTTGGACCGCAATGTGGTTATTGCCAAATTGGTGTAATGGTTACACTCCGACATAACCCAAGCTGGTAACAAATTTCATGATTAGATTCTACTGATAAATTTAAATTGAATGTCCTTGTTCCAATTATCACAATAATTCAAAGATAGCCATGTATTAAAAGGTAAATAAAATAAAACAGGAAATCTGTATTTGTCATTTCTTTTAAATCATTGTTTATTGCAAGGTTAAGTCTGCATGTCAATAAAGGACGGAGCAAAAATTCTTCCCATCATTTTCTGCAAAAGGCTTTGCAGAGAGAGTAATTTAAGCACTCTAGAATTAAGTCTGCTAGCCATTTGAAAAAAAAATACAAAAACCTTGAGGTGTTAGTTTCATCTGACACAGTATGCTCACATTGCAATCGAGGGCTTGACGGATACCCGGGTGTAATCTTAAATAAAATACACTTATGCTTTTCCTGTGCAAAAGTCTTTGAGAATACCATTTTTGAAGAAAATAAAGTACTAGAATCTAACGTCTTAGAAATAGAAAAGGAAGCTGAAATCTGGATTAAGCTGGAACAAAAATCTATAAACGAATCCGTCTCCTTTCGTGCGCAATGTACATGGGAAAAAGCGATCTATATTTCAGTGGCAATCTTAGGATCTTTTTCAATTGGTGCTTTGGCACATTTATTCTCCTTAAACATATTGTATTTTACAGCTATTGTTTTTACGTCTTTTATATTTCTGAAATACCTAAAATTTGATCCATCTACCATTGCAAACGATTTGGCCATAAAAAAATGGCAAGAGAATAATGTAAGTAAAATCCTAAAAATACGAGAATTGAGAGCATCAATTTCAAGAATAGACTTGTCGTACCTAAAATATAGGCGGGGCAAAATTTCACAAAACTACAGAACTATTATCTTGGAAAGAGACGATTATCAATGTCAAAGTTGTATGAGAGTATTCAGCTCAAAGGAACTTGAAGTTCATCATGTTAAGCCAAGATCCCAAGGTGGAAAAGATTACCACTCTAATCTTGTAACGCTTTGTTTTAAGTGTCACTTAAATGAAAAATGGTTTGGTCACCATCACTATTTAAGCTAGGCCTAACAAGTTTCCTTTCCGGACCATAAATTAACTGTTAATTTTGTGCGTCGTGTTCCTGTTGTCGCTTCGCTCCAAAGTCCGCCGCGGTTATCAACACCAGCAGTTAATTTAGGGCGGGTGACTTCAATCTTGGACGGAACCAAAAAAGTAACTCCCTTATGGATCTGTGAAGCAAATTTTAATTGGTGTAGCGGTGGGGTCATTTGAGTTCCCGATAACTCAAACATTTCGCGGCCTTGGATCCATTAACCGGGGTAAAACGCCATCATTACGGTCGTTTCATGCCAAATGCACCTTCATATTGCGTCAGGGTTTTGATGGTTTAACCTTCAAATAACGATCGCCCAAAAAGGCGATGCACTGGGGCTATATCGCTTGAATTATTGCTACGACGCCAGCCCGCAAAATTCAATCGATACGGCCCCAGTGATCTTAAACGTTGGGCAGACAGTCAGAAATCCATCGAAGAACGAGTATTTATGAGAAAACGACTTGAAGAATACAAAAACGCCGACGAGATGGAATCGCTGTATTCAACAATAATGTACAAAGAAATCTCTGCTGATGCTTGTATAATGAAAGAGGGTAACCTTAAAGTATTGCAAGAAGAGTATTGGCCATTAATGATTTTCGTTAAATCCAAAGGAAACCCGCTTATTCTCGGACGATTAGCACCCCACAGCCTTCCCGAGCCAGACGCTGAAATCAAAATTAGTGAAGAGGAAATGATAGGGATTCAAGTCCTTACCATAGGGGAAGGCTACGATCGGGCATTGAATCGTGAATTTCTGGCCAAAAATAAATCAGCATTATCAAGTGGTTCATATTATAGAGAAGCAGGCGAAGTTAAAGTAGGGCCGGGATCAGGCATGATGTCAATTGATGTTAAAGGCGATGTTGATGTATGGATTGAATCGATCAACAAAAAACTAAAGAAGAACCGATATCATAATACAGATATTCTATTGGTTAATATTCGCATTGAAGCTCATGGGTTTATTGATGAATACAAGGACGAAATACTAGAAAGAAAAGACGAGATTAAATTCAATAATTCAATCAAAAAACTATACATTATAGAAGGTTGCGAATTATGGATAGAATTATAATTATTTCCCTCAAAAGTCAAATTCCCAACAGGAGGATTTCTGTGTGTACAAACAGCGCCTGACCAGAGAAATCAAACTCAACCAACAATGAAAATATCTGCCCAACAATCGGATGCATCCGAGACCATGGCATAAAGTATTTGCTACGGCGCTAGCCCTCAAATACTTTATGCCATGGTCCGGCTGATCCTCGGGGTTGGGCGGAACCAATAAAATGATTCCCCCAGGGATCTACGAATCAGATTCCCATTCGCATTTCGGTTGAACCATTAGGGATTCCGAAAAACATTAGACATCTCGCGGCCTTGGATCCATTAAACGGGGTAAAAGGCCATCATTACGGTCGTTTCATGCCGAATGCACCTTCATATTGCATCAGGGTTTTGATGGTTTAACCTTCAAATAACGATCGCCCAACAAGGCGATGCACTGGAGGCCATATCGCTTGAATTATTGCTA
>JBILIM010000367.1:0-2677 GCA_044349985.1 Crocinitomicaceae bacterium | reverse complement strand
CAAATTTATAGTTTGTCAGGATGTGATTTTGGTTACATGCCCCACGTTTTTCAGAATACGGATGTGTTCGGAAAATATTTTCCAGCACATTATATGAGCCTTCCCCTGAAGCCTTTTTCATCCGATCCCAAAGTTCGACGGATACGCATGCGTTAAAACCAGCTGCAATGGCCAAATCAATTCCTTTCATATCGCAATGGGTCTCTTTTTTTTGCCCAAAAGAAGCTGTCATTGCGCCTAAGACCATCGCTCCTTCCGCCGAAAGCAGGTTTTGTTTTTGCAGGATCTCATTTATATGCCCCAATTCATTGTGATAGATTTCGTGTCCAACAACACAGGCTAATTCATCATTGGATTTGCAAAAATCATACATTCCAGTCGTTACAAAAATTTTTCCACCTGCGGTAAACGCATTCAGTTCTTCCGATTGGATTAAATAAATCGAATACCTGAATCCTTTTGCATTTGAAATTTTTGCAACCAAAATATCGAGTAAGTTTTCCAGATTTTTCAATCTTTTACCAGAACTCAAAAAATCATACTGACTCCTTGTATCTTCATAGACTATTTCACCGTATTCGATTTCTTCTTTAAGTGTTACTGGTTTTGACAAATTATTGGTTAGTTCTTTATCGGCAGACTCTAACATATCGATTACCTCAGCAGTGCCGTAATCCGATTCATCACCTAGACAGGAGAAATCATACGTTATTTTTTGGGATTTTTCCTCTTTTTCCGCGCTCAAAACAGGCTGTTCCCGTAAATCGTTTTGTTTACTTTCATCAATTATTTCAGGTTCTTCTGCAGTAGTTGCGCCGTAACTTGATCCTTTAAAAAAGAAAAAAAATGAGGCTATGATTAATACAACAGCGATCGTTACCAAAACGATCAACGTTATCGATAGGGATTTTCTTTTTTGGGGCTGAATCGTTTCTATTGCATCACGCGAATCGTTGATTACTGTTGGTGGTTTTTCCGTGGATTTGATTCCATTTTTCCATTCATTCCATGGCAGCGGAACATCGATTCCCAATCGCACAATGTCATTTGAATGCAATCGTAGGTTTCCCTTAACCCTGTTTCCATTTACAAAAGTTCCGTTGGTTGAATTGCAATCTTTCAGAAAAGCATTATCGTATTCATCAAAATGGATTTCACAATGATATCGCGATACAGATGTATCTGTCCGAACAATGTCATTGTCCTTTGCTCTTCCAATTTTAATAATACGATAGGTGGACATCGGATTTAATTTTTCGCATCACAAGGTGGGCAATACATTTTCCAACCTATATCAAGAGTCCCGTTCTTAAGTGTATTTTTTTGCTTTTCGGTCAGATCAGCATTATGCTTTAAATTGTATTCTTTTATTTTATCTGAAGTAACGCCTTTACAATTTTCTGCAAATGCTTCAGCCAAGGCACTCAGTGAGTTCAGCTTTTTATTATCCGTTATTTTAAAAGATGTCGCATTTTTGGCTTTGCTTTCATCCAATTTCGATGGTAAAGGAGACAGTTCAATTTTGACCAAAGAATCTTTAATTGAAAAGTTACCTATAAAAGTTCCACACTTAAAACTGGTATCCAAAAGAACACCGCTTTTTCTTGAATTCAGTTTCATAATTGAAGCAGAATCACAGGTGTTTAAATATTGGATTATGGAATCTTTTGTCAATAATCCCAAGGGTTTAACAGATTCCACAGGAACGGTTTGTATCTTTTCTGTGGGTTCATCAGGTTTGTTAAAAAGAAACAGCAATAAAAACGAAATACCACTCAATAAAAATCCGAGACCAGCAAACAGGTACATTCGATTTATTGGTTTTTTCATTTCTTTTGCCTGGTCCTCACTTTGATTGACATAATCAATTGGCACTTCACGAGTCTTGTCCAACTGTTCCAAGGGTTTAGGATTGAAATTTACGAAGGTTGTTGTGCGGTTGGCGCTCTCTGTAATTTCGATTAACGAAGCCGTCACGTTATCTTTTCCACCCGCTTCAAGTGCCGCATGGATAAGTACTTGCGGCCACTCATCAGTTTGATACTGATTTAACAATCTTTCTATTTCTCGGTCGTTAATCATTCCGTTCAAACCATCTGAACACATCAAAAAGACATCGCCTTTTTTAGGTAGTACAGGAGATGAACAAACCGTACTTTTCACAACAGGCGCAATACCTAAAGCTTGGAGAATTTGATTTTTATTTGGATGATTTTCGGCATCCTCATCAGCAATGATGTTTGCATCAACGAGGGTTTGTACATAGGAATGATCTTTAGTTAAACGGTTTAATTTTCCATCAGAAAACAAATAAATTCGAGAATCCCCTACGTGAGCGATGTAACATTCTTCATTACGAACCAAAACAACTACTGCAGTCGTACCCATACCCTTAAGTTCGGGTTGAATCATGGTAGCAGCATAAATTTGTTCATTGGCAAACGAAAGTGCATGATCCAAAGCTTGTATTGGATTATCATAGGTATCTTTCTGAAAGAACTCAATCAAACTTTCCACCGCCCTAGATGAAGCAACAGCTCCACCAACGTGTCCTCCCATACCGTCGCAAACGACAAACAAATGTCCGTTTGGTGTCATGGCCTCGCCTAAACAATCCTCGTTAGCGCTTCGAACCCTCCCAACATCTGTCAAGAACCTATTTATATATTTCATTTAC
>JBILIM010000366.1:0-2683 GCA_044349985.1 Crocinitomicaceae bacterium | reverse complement strand
AAATTGTTAAGATTAATATTTTCAGTACGCCATTCATTAGCAGCAGGGACAAACATGGAAGTGAATGCTGGTGCTGTTGCCAAAGTTGTTCCTCCTTTGAAATAAACTTCATTGTAGGAAACACCGCAGTCTGTAGATATTAAAACTTTTAGTGAGTCGGAATAGGATCCTCCCCATGGTGCATAGGCAACATCAAAGGTCAAGTTAAGTTCCGACATGTTCAAAGTGTTCAGTCCAAAACTCAAATCATCGGTACTTCCTTGGGAATCGATTCCATAATTGTCGAATAATGCACATTGTGTTGAATTTCCAAATCCTCCAATACTGGACTCAAGTGACCATTGACCACCGCCGTCTTCATTTTCAGTAAACCAGCCACTTGGTAAAAATGTACCTTGAAAATCTTCTTGAACTAAAGTTGGTGCGCTGTAATAGATAACCTCAACGTATAGAGAATCTTGATCTGTGTTTCCAAATTGGTCTGTAATGGTTAGAATGGCAAGGTGCTGTCCAGGAGTGGAAAACAAAACAGCAGGATTTCTTTGATTCGAAACGGAAGGCGATCCTGTTGGAAATTCCCATGACCAATTGGCATTGAAATGGTTCAAAAAGGAATGATCTTCAAAATAAAAGGAGTCCTGCTCACAAAAAACCGTTTGCGATAATTTATCAACATTAATTCTACAAATCGGATGACTTGGGGCCTCATTTAACGGACTTTCCCAAATACCTTTACCATAACTGGCCAAACGAATCTTCCCATCTCGGTAAAAAGGTTTTAAGATATTTCCGTTAATAAATGTAGGTAATCCTGAATTGTCTAATGTCCAGTTTGTTGCAGAATTTCGGTAATAAACAGCATTGTTTGTTGCGGCATATAAACCACCGTTTGTTCCTGCAATATAAACCAATGAATGTATACTTTGATCATTGAGTTCTAAAGTGGTTAAATTATCCCAACTAACTCCTGAATTATTGGTATGAAACGTTTTGAATCCATTAGCACCGCTCGGATAGGCAATCCAAAATTCGTCGTCGTTTTCAGGATTTAGAGAAATCAATATTCGTCGGCTATTACCTGCTGGTATATTCAGTTGTGTCCAATTTAATCCCCCGTTAACCGTTTTCCAAAGTTTACCGGTAGATCCTGATGCAGGTCGCTGACTGACATACATAATATCTGGATTTTCAGACGAAATTTCAATGTACATGATGAAATCGTTAGGATTACTCCCGAATGTTTGCACCAAATTGAAAGATGCACCTCCATCTGTTGTTTTCCAGAGTTTATTTTCTTTCCCCATGTATGCTATTGAATAACAGTTAGGATGAAATTCCAATTCGCTCGATTCAGCAGCATAATAGGATTCGTTCGGTGTTAAGCCAAAAGCTGCATTTGAAAGAGGAGCGTTAATGTTAGGTGGTAAGATTTTTCCTCCTATATCTGAAAAATAGGTACGCCTGTTTTCGCCTGTATTTACATAACCAGTTGGAGCTTCACCTCCTCCTAAATTTAAAAAATGACCATTAGGGTAGTTTTGATAATAACCTAAATTACCATTGTGATAGAGCCCGCCAACAAGAACATCTTCATTCCATCCGGCACCAAAACCCCAAAAATCGGAGCCGCGAACACCGTCCATTTTAAAATTGGGTTGCGTGCTAAAAAAGTCTGTAGACAAATAGACGCCTCCATCGGTTGTTACCCATGTATTTCCGTTCACCTGACGAAAATCTTGCATGTCCACGTGCATGTTAAGTGTTCCACCAACATACCCAGCAAGCGGATAAAATGTCGCGCCTCCATCATCCGAACGATACAAATTCAAACCACCAACAAGTATTTGGTCTGGGTTGGTTGGAGATGCTACAAGGGCACAATTGTAAAATCCTTGGTGATAGGTCCAACCGGGATTTCCATACGCAAGATTCAAATGCGCTGCGCTATATGGCCCACCGGCAGGTCCATTCGGTAAGGTCCAAGTAAAACCTCCATCAACACTTTTATAAACGCCAATGTAACCGTAATCATCCGTTTTTGAATCCCCGATGAGATAAGCGTAAACCCTGTTTGGATCAGCCGACGTAACAGCAAGTCTCGCTCCACCGTCGTATCTTGCAGGGTCTGTTGAATTGTACCAGCCATTGCTTTGTAATGTCCAATTAGCGCCTTGATCCGTAGAAATAAAAAATTCACATTTCAACGCGCTTGGATTGTTTTTGAGTAGATAGACGAGGTTCGAATTGGCAACATTAAACTTAATATCGTAACATTTTTGAGTATAAATTTGGGTCCATGTATTGCCACCATTTACGGTACGGTAGAGCCCTTTTTCGGTAGCAGCAAAAACGATTTGATTATTTGTTGGATGCATTAAGATTTCATTAACGCCAAGGTTGTTTTCGGGCATGACATTGGTCCAAGTAGTTCCGCCGTCTATACTTTTATATATTCCCTTATTGCCACCAACATATACCAAGGCAGCATTTGTAGGACATACCTCAATCGCATTTGTTCCTCCAAAATCTTCATTAAGAGAGCAGGCTAACCAATTTGATCCCCCGTCAACGCTTTTAAATACTTCTCCTGGCTCGGTACCAAGGTATAAAACACTAGGTTGGCTTTCACATTGATCGATACAATATACGTTGGTTTGATCTGAACCCTGATTGCCATTACCTG
>JBILIM010000365.1:0-2692 GCA_044349985.1 Crocinitomicaceae bacterium | reverse complement strand
GTTCATATGTATTAATCTTTTGGCCTTATATTTTTCTTATACCCGAGCAGCGTGGCTTAGCATTTTCGCAGCTCTTGGTGTTTGGGCGCTCATTCATTTTCGAATTCGTTTTTCACTTTTGTTGGGAACCTCTTTATTCCTGGGAGTTGTTTTGTTCTATTCTTGGGATGGCATACAAATGGAATTGGAACGTAATAAATTTGAACATACTACCGAAGAATTCAGTGAACGCCTGCAATCGGCAACAAACGTAACAACAGATGCTTCCAATTTAGAGCGCATCAACCGTTGGTCATGTGCGCTAGCCATGTTCAAGGAACGGCCATTGGTAGGTTTTGGTCCTGGTACTTATGCTTTTGAATATGCTCGTTTTCAAGAACCAGAAAATTTGACCATTATATCTACCAACTTCGGAAATATGGGGAACGCCCACAGCGAATATTTAGGACCATTGTCTGAAATGGGTTTTCCAGGTCTTTTGGCTGTATTGGGAATAATTGCAGCCATTTTCTATAAAGCAATTACTTTATATTATGCATGGCCTGAAAATGATAAAGAAAGCAGAATCATAATATTGTCCATCGTTCTTTCTCTAACTACTTATTTTGTTCACGGAATATTGAACAACTTTTTGGATACAGATAAAGCAGCTGTTCCAATCTGGGGAATGGTTGCCATAATCATGGCAATGGAAATGAGGTTAAAGCGAAAGAACGCTACTGTTTCAACCAAAGTGACGGATTGAGGCATTGAATACCTCCATCGGATACCAAATGGATTTCAAAATGCGATAATGATATCTTGCTCCCATCTTTTGAAATGAGACTTCCAATAACTTGTTTTGTCGTCACGACATCTCCGGCACTTACACTTGTTTCGCTCAAGTTACTGTATGCAGTTCTGTAGTTTCCATGTTTAATGATTACTACTTTACCAGCACCAGGAATGTTTAAAACACTCGTCACTTCACCTTCAAAAACCGCACGAACTGAAGCGTTGAGTGGTGCACTAATATCTACACCATTGTTATTGGTGTAAACGTTACTGAGTGTTGGGTGTGCATTTTTACCAAAGCTTTCTGTGATGGTTCCGCTCTCCACCGGCCACGGCAATTTGCCCTTGTTGCTTTCAAAGTTTTTACCAAGTGAAACGGCCTCTTTTGTCGGCGTGAGAACGACTTCTTTCTTTACGGTTGATGTTGTTGTAGTGCTCGTAACTGATGTTTCCTTTTTTGATGTCGACGTTGCAGATGAAGAGGTAGAAGAAGCCTTTTTCTTTGCTTCATCATCTTTCTTTTTTCGCTTCTTTTCCTCTGCTAGAATTTCATCCTGAATGGCTTGGGTTATTTTTCTGCTCAAATCATCTCTCTTTCGCTCTTCTTCTTTGAGTTGTGAAATCAAAATGGATTCCTCAGCTTTAAATTTTTGATAAGCCAATTCTTGTGCATTTTTATCCGCTTCAATTGATGCCTTCTCCGATATTTTTTGATTAAGCAGTTGTGCTTTGTATACTTTCTCTTTCGCTATGAAGGAAATTTCATCTTTAATGAGGCTTTGATTCTGAACGATGATCTGAAATTGTTTTTTTTCTAAATCGGCAATGCGTTCAAGATATTCAGCTCTTTTGATGGCTTCATTGTAATTGGTGGCGGAAAAAATATACATCATTTTTCCATATTTGTTTCGGTGTTTGTATGCATACAAAAGTAACTTCTTGTATTGTTCCTTTAATTGTTTGATTTTGTCTTGTAGTTCGATGATGTCAGCTTCTTTTTCAACCATTTTTACTTCAGCATTCCTGACTTGGTTGTCGTAGTTTAAAACCAATTCTTCCCGGTAGCTAATTTGGTTGTCCATCAATTGCAGTTCGGTTAGCGATTGAGCCGTATTGTTTTTAGATTGTGATAAAAGCGATTTAGTATTCGCAATTTTCTTTTCAAGTCGGGCTTGCTCATCCTTTAATTTATCACTTGCAGATTGCGATAAGGCAGATCCACAAACGAACAAAAAGCCAATAAATAAAATGTTAGTCACACTTTTCATAACCTTCAGGAATTTTAAATACAAAATCTTGTGGCTGATTTACCTCTGCTTTATTGTAATCGAGTTGTATCCGTATTGTATTGGTTCGCAATTGGATATCTAAACTAGTTTTTACAGGTATCTGAAAACCGTCAATATCCGTTCTGCCTTCAAGATTCAATGATATATTTGCTTCTTCTGAAGGTCGGTAAATGTGCATGCCTTGGAGGATTTTTTTATTTGGATCCATGATATACGTGTAATACATGTTCTCTTTCATCTCGAGTGCATCGAGATTGTTTCTCTTTTTCCATTGTTTTTTTGAGAGGTTAGAGACAAGAACGTGATTGTCATCCGAAAATATGTTGTAGCTTCTTGTTGAATCGAAATCTATTGGCAATCCTAAAAATATTTCTTCAAAGTTAGAATAGCTGAAATCAACGCCGACAACCCTTTTAAGCATTTCGATGCTTTCTTTCTGGTAACATTTATCTTTTTTATTTACAATTGTTGCTGAGTCAGGCGTAATTACTGAATTTAATATTGGTACAGAAGCGTAGGTGATCAAAGCATTCATAGCACTGTCTTTAACCATACGCAATGAAGTCTTGAAATTATAGTTTGAAGTGTTGCTTTTAAACTCAGATTCCATTTTTGCGTAGAAAAAGTCA
>JBILIM010000363.1:0-2706 GCA_044349985.1 Crocinitomicaceae bacterium | reverse complement strand
TTTCGTCGGCGTATTGCAGTTCCGTTCCCACTGATACACCTCTTGATAAGCAGGTGATCAGTATTTCTTGATCGCAAAGTTTTTTGAATAAGTAATAATTTGTTGTATCTCCCTCCATTGTCGGACTTAATGCAAATATAATTTCTTGGACGACATCATTTTGAACCCGGTCAATGAGTCGGGATATATTTAATTCTCCTGGACCTATACCTTCCATTGGCGAAATGACACCGCCCAATACATGATACCCACCTTTGTACGTCCCTGTTGCCTCAATTGCCAAAACATCACGAATATCCTCAACAATACAGATTATTGATAAATCTCTCGAAGGATTACTGCAAATCGAACACATTTCAGCATCGGAAACGTTACCACATGTTTTACAATTTTTTAAAAATTCCTTCATGTCGGTTAGTGATTGCGCGAAGGCTTGGATTTCTTCCTTACTTCTGTTAAGAAGGTTTAATGCAAGGCGCAAAGCTGTTCTTTTACCTATTCCAGGTAATGAGGAAAGTTCCTCCACTGCTTTATCCAAATATTTGGATGGTAATTTCATAAATCAAAATTAGTCAAACCAAATGCGTTTGTTTCAATCCAATATCTTTTCTTTTAAACATATAAAAGATGAATTCCTGCATTTAATTGTAAATTTGAATATCAATAGCATTAAATGCCGGTTAAAGACTTAAATATACGAAACAAACGCGCGAGGTTTGAATACCATTTAATGGATACTTTTATTGCTGGAATTCAATTAAAAGGTACCGAAATTAAAAGTATTCGTATGGGTAAAGCGAGTATTTTAGAGGCGTATTGCATTTGTCAATCCGAGGAAGTTTTCATAAGAAATATGCATGTTTCTGAATACGCGAATGCCTCCTTTTACCATCATAAACCGCGGTCGGATCGTAAATTATTGTTAAATAAAAAGGAAATTCAAAAGATTTCTAAATTTCTTCAGGATAAAGGAAATACCCTGATTCCCATTAAATTGTTTCTGTCGGATAAAGGATGGGTAAAAATTGAAATAGCACTTGCACAAGGAAAAAAACTTCATGATAAAAGGCAAGATTTAAAAGAGAAAGACGATAAGCGCGAAATGGACCGTGCCTTAAAACGTTGATCAGATAAATCCTAATCCAAGAATATGAAACCAATGATAATTAGAGAAAATGAAAATTATCATCATGACAGGTGAGAGGATTAAACTCAAAAAATACAATACAGTGTAGAAACTGTGCTTTCGTCTGTAGAAATAAGTGAAAGAGGGTAGAAGGAAAATTAAAATAATTAGAGGCCCGAAAGCATAAAAAGTCAATTTAACGGGGTATACGTAATCAGAGTAGTTTCCGGAACATATTATTTGAACAGGTTCGTGAAATATCCATGTTTCGACAATGTAAAATTGATTGTAGCTCGTTAAACATGAGGGTTCAAAATCTGAAATCCAATATCTTTCTCCAGTATTTGATTGTAAAACCGACAAATAATCCCAGTCATTGAATGAAGTTACATTATTCGCATAATGAGAAATTTCTATACGCTGTGTGTGTTTTGGGAGAAATAAATCAACGGCTATGAGTATGCTCAGTAGGATACCGATAAAAGTCGAAATTTTAATAAAACGCCATTTGTTACCTTTAAATAACGATTGAAAATAAAGTTCTTGTTCAAGTTCTTCTTTTTTTTGTTGCTCGTAATAACGCTTTTTCGCTTCCTTGATTCGCTCTTCTTGAGTTTTTTTTCGATCCGATTTAATTTCATTTTGAAATGGAGCCTTTTTTTTACCGATTAATATTTCATAGGCTTCAGTTATTTCAAGAAATTTCTTTTGTGCTTCAGAAGATGGATTTTTATCTGGATGATAAAGAAGGACTAGTTTTCTGTATTGCTTTCTTATTTCCTGAATACTTGCGCCAGAGGCAAGTCCAAGTGTTCTATAATATCTTGAAGCCGACATCTTTTATAAGTTTAATAGTTTCAAGACGATTTATCTTTCCAGATGCTGTTCGAATAAATTGAGGTAAAATAAATAGTTCTTTAGGTATTTCAAAGGGGCTTAGAATCAAGGAAAAATCTTTTTTTGTGATGTTGTTGGCACCATCCGATTCAATTATAAGTATAACTTTTTGACCGAGATAATCATCGGGTAAACTCGAAATAAAAAAGGAAGAGGAAATAACAGTACATAATTTAGATTCTAAAATTTCAGGAATAATTTTAATTCCCCCACTGTTAATTATGAAATCCGCTCGTCCAATCCATTCAAATGTTTTGTCATTGATTAATCTTACCAGCTCATTTGTTTTAAGAGGGGTTTCTAAAATTCCAGGGTAATTCACTATTAATCGACCTTCTTCACTCGAAAATCGAACACCTCTTAACGCATAGTAAACATTTGGCTGATCCACTCCAATATGACGAATTGCAAAATGGGATAAGGTTTCAGTCATTCCAAAAGTGTGATAAATCTTTTGATGAACTCGTGAAACGCTGTGTTCAATGTGTTCTGGTAATTGTGCTCCTCCAATTATTATTTTTTCAATATTCTTTAATTTTTGAGGTACTTTATACAACGTATTGATTAGCTGCATTGGAACCATTGCAGCAAAATCAAAAGTTTCATCTATTTCCTCTAAAGGATTCGAATTCAATTTACCTATAAATAAATCCAATTCACCAACAATAGAGCGGACAAGTATC
>JBILIM010000364.1:0-2706 GCA_044349985.1 Crocinitomicaceae bacterium | reverse complement strand
TTATAAATCCTGCACTTACTACATGTCCATTCAATCGAAAAGATCCAAATGGGGCTACAATCATTTGGTTTTTCTTTGGAGCCTTATTTGAAAATTCAATGTCCATTTGCATGGACTGAAATTCAATAATAGAATCTGCGTAAAATCGCATATCCATAAGTTTGGTGTTGGGCACAACTTCTACATCATCAAAATACTCCCCGTTTCTGAAAATTCCCGTTTGTTTATTTCCTTTTACATCACAAAAGGTTCCAGGTCCATTTGGAATTCCAAATTGATACATGCCTTGATAATAGGATCCATCCTCGTAATCTAAAACACCAAATCCATGAGGCATTTTGTTTTTGGATTGACCCATGTAAATCTCTTGTGCAAAACTTATCTTCGTTAGTAAAACCAACATGAGAACTAATTTTTTTGTTTTCATAATGCATTTTTTTTAAGTTAAACAATAGTGCAGGAAGCGATAATGGAATCATCTTGCAACATTAATAACAATGCATGCATAATTAATAAGTAACGAATTGGAAGGAATTAATTATAGAATATTGAATTAATTCGTAAGGGAATTTTACCTTTACCATGTATTCACACTTTACGAGTCACTAAATGTTTTTATTATGAAGTACTTTCTTTTTTCGATTACCTCATTAGTTGCGTGTTTAGGTTTCAGTCAAAATGGCTATTGGCAACAACACGTGGGATATACTATCGATGCAATACTCAATGATGGGGAAGCTAAATTATCCGGCGAGGAGAAAATAATATATACCAACAATTCCCCTGATGCCATTAAAGAAATTTATTTTCATTTGTATTGGAATGCGTTTTCGAAGGGAAGTCATGCATTTGAAAAAATGGATATTGATCCAAAGACGCTGAATCAATCCGATTATGGAAGTATTGTTGTATCCAATGTTCTTGTTAATGGCGAAACAGCAGAGCTTAACGTGTTTGAATCCATTGGACAGCTAAAACTTGGTAAGCCTCTCAATGCTGGAGAAAAAATAGAAATTAAGCTCGATTTTAACGCAGTCATTCCGAAAACTTTAAATCGTGCGGGTAAAAACAATACGGCAGGTACCGATTACACCTTTACGCAATGGTATCCAAAAATTTGTCGCTACGACAAGCAGGGATGGCATACTGATCCCTATTTAGGACGAGAATTTGCTGGTACATTTGGAACTTTTGATGTAAATATTTCATGTGATGCAGCTTTTACTGTTGCAGGAACGGGAACACCAAAAAATAAGCTTTACACGTCTGATGGATGGAAAAATGTTGATGGTTCTGCGCAAGCAAGTGGCTTGGTAAATTGGGAATTTCATGCTGAAAATGTGCATGATTTTGCATGGGCGGCAGATAAAGATTGGGCTTACCAAAAGAAAACCATCGATGGAATAGATTTTCAATTTTTTTATGGGGATTACAACATTGAAGATTGGGATTACTTAATAGAAAATTGGGAAACTGCATATTCCATTTGCAAAGATGAATTTGGTATTTATCCTTACCCTCAATTTTCATTTATTCAAGGAGGCGAAGGTTATATGGAATATCCGATGTGTACCATGCTTGAAGAAAGCAGGTCTGATTTTTTCAATACGGCATGCCACGAGTTTATGCACAATTACTTTTACGGGATTTATGGTTCCGATGAAAATTTACACCATTGGATGGATGAAGGGATTACGTGTTATGCTGAAGCACGAATTAGCAATATTTACAATAATGAAATCTATCCTGCCAGAGATGCGTATTCTTCTTATTCATGGATGCGAATGATCACAACAGAAGAGCCTGTTGCTACCGCTGCAAATCACTTTGTAGAAGATTATGCTTACTACAACGCTGCCTATTATAAGGGGCAATTGTTTCCTGAGATGATAAGGTATTTGATTGGAGATAATACGATGAAAGCAGGATTCGCAAAGTATTATGAAACATGGAAGTTCAAACATCCCGAGCCTAATGATTTTGTTAAAGTTTTCGAGGATGTTAGTGGTATGGAATTAACTTGGTTCCAAAATTATTGGTTGAATACCACACACACCATCGACCTCACACTTGGTGAAATTGTTAAAAGATCAGGTGGTATAGAATTAACAATTGAAAGGGTAGGAGTACCTGTTCCAGTTGAGTTGGAGGTAATTCTCAAGAATGGTAGTAAACGCTATTTTTATGTTCCTTTGAACTTAACAAATAACATAAAAAGAGATTTCAATAGACCTACTGAACTTTTACCTACATGGTCAAGCGCAACAAATAGTTTTGAAGTTTTGATTCCTGTTAAATACAAAGAAATCGAATCCATTACCATTGATCCCAATCAGATTTTACCCGATGTGAACGAGGAAGGGAATGTTAAAATTTTGGAATAAACACGATACAGATTACCCGATATTTGATTCTATTTTACGAAAATATTGGAATAATTAATACGTGTTTCGGATTCAATTCGGATGATGTAAATTCCCGATGTTAGTTGCGTTGGAAGAGAAACTTGATTTTGGTCCAAATTAAAATACTGCTGACATATTTTACCTTCAGGATTGATTAATTCAGCCTTATTAATCTTTTCGTCAAAATCCAAATGAAGCGTTTCCCCTGCATGTATTGGATTCGGATAAACCCCGAATTCAGTTTCACTTAGTGTGTTCGAATTTAAATCATTTGAAATATTCACATTGTCAAGGTACAAGG
>JBILIM010000031.1:0-10238 GCA_044349985.1 Crocinitomicaceae bacterium | reverse complement strand
AAAACAGCATCCAGCAATCTATCATTGGCCTCAACCTGTTCGTTATAAGCTTGCTTTAACAAATTATTTTTTTCTGCTATTGATTTCGTTTTGGATGCTAAATCGCTAAATTCTTTTGCAGATTGCTCCTTATTCGAAACCAATTTCATTTCATCACTAGAAATCCTTTGTTTGGCATTTTCAACCTGATTTTTCAACACTTGGTTGGTTTGTGTTAGGTCATCAATTTTAACGGTAAGAATTTCATTTATTCGATTGTTTTTTGCTTCATTCACTTGATCAAGTTCTGCATTAAGTAGCTTTTCTTCTTTTTTACTCAAATCACTTTTAGCCAAGTCGTTCTCAATTTCTTGCTTGCGAAGATTTAGTTCAATTAGTTCTTTATCCTGGTATGCTAAATCAGCTTCAAAAGGCATTAATTCGCGTTGCTTTTCTTCAGGAGAAGCCTTTTCATTCAAATCTGCAATTCTCGATTGGCTTTCAGCTACTAATTCATCAATTAAGGAATTTTCTCGCAACAGTACAGGGTCATCTTTTACCGACAGTACCGCATTGTTTTCATTTCTTTTATCCATCAACTTGAATTGCAACTCCTCTTCCCTATTTATCTTTTGATCAAGGTTGTTAAATGTATCGTCTTGATTTAATTTATTGATATCTTCTTTGTAGGATTCATCCAAGGTCGCAATCAAATTTTCCTTATCAGAAACTTTCATTAGTGCATTCAAAAGTTCTTTATAATTTTCGACTTCAGTTTCATGATTGCTGATAGCATCAACAATAATTTCCTTTTCTTTCTTTGCGCTCAGATCTTCAGGATTTTCTTGTATTTGCTGATCAACCTCAGTAAGAGCCGAATTCAAATCGTTCAATAAATCTTCTTCAAGCTTAATGAATTGAATTAACTTTTTGGATTCTTCCATCTTGGAATCCGATAGAGCAGTCTTTCGTGCCTTGTAATCTGGAGCTACTTGATTTACCAAAGAAGATGCATTTTCAAACGCAACGTCTGTATTTTCATTAGGACTTTGAGCAGATTTCAACAACAATAATTCGTCGTTTGAAATCAATTCCATTGCTTCGATTAGGACCAATTTGTCCTTTGCTACTGCATCATTTGGATTCACCTCCAAACCTTTTTTCAAAGTCAATTTTTCATCTTTAAGCTTTGAATTGAAGGTGTTTTCCAGTTGCACTAACGCTTCATTTTTATCCTTTTGAGACAATTGTGAATCGTTTAATAATTTCGATTTTTCTGATTGGTAATCCGGCATCAATTCTGTGAAAATCAGTGCTTCTGTAAATACTACTTTTTCATTGTTTTTATTGATTTCACTGCTACCATTTGAAGTATCCGTTTGGTCAATTGAACTAAAATTATTCTTAATAGCGTCCAATGTATTTTGTTCTGATTTCAATTCGGATTCCAATTCAGTTTTCAAAAGACTAGAAATATTCAACTCTTTTTGAACGGATTGATTCGTTGGGTCTAGATTCTTTTTATCGGTAAGTTTTTCTATTTCCTCATTGACACGTCGAACACTTTCATTTTTTTCTTTTACGACAGCCTCTTGCTTCTCAACATCTGAAAGACTTGCATCCGATTTAATCTGTTGTACTTTCTGATCCGTTTCTTGGAGTAATACGCTTCGTTTATCCTTCACATCATCGGAGGAAACCGCAAATTGTTCTTCCCTATTTTCGACGATTTTGTTGTTAGCCATTAACCGTTCAATTGCATCCCCTTCCAAATCCTCTATTTGCTTTAACTTTTCATTTAGTTCAAAAGATTCAGGGCTATTAAGCAACAGTTCGGTGACCTTATTTTTTTCGGCTTTCAAATCCTCAAGGAGTTCAACGTCGGCATTAATACGCTTTTTGGTGGTTTCTTGACTGCCAACAGTAGCATCATTTTGCAGTGTTAATACGTTTTCTATGTACTTCGGATTGACTTGATTGACGATATTGATTTTATCCGCACTTAAATTATAACCTGGTAAAGCAGAAATAATTTTTTCTGTTTCCACAGTAGATTCTTGAGTTCGCTTTTGAATTGTAGCTTCTTTCTCTGACTTGATTGCATTCAGTTGGTTTTTTCTTTCCTGGAGTGAAACATTATTTGAATCCTCCTTAATTTGCTTATCCAGCGTACGGAGCGCTTCCTCAATTTTTTTGACCAATTCAATATCAAGCGCATTTAGAGCTGCTTTTTTATCTTTATCAGTGAACGAATTATTGCTTTGGATTGCTGCTTTTTTGTTTGAATACTCTTGATCCAATGCTTGCACCACACCTTCATTTGTTTCCTCCTTTTGATTAACTCCCACACTCGCATCTTTTCTGCTGGAAATATCTTTTTCAAGGGAAGCCTTTATTTCATTAAGCGAATTTTGTTTAATCAACAACACTGGATCATTCGGCGTTTTAACCAAGTTGGATTCAACTTTTTTAAGTTCCGATTCAACACTCAAAAGCAAAGCTTGATCTTCCTTATCTAATGCCTTATTTTTTTCCGAAGCAGAAAGATTTGAATTGTTTTGAATGAATGTTTTATTTTGAATGTAATCCGATTTCAAGGCTCCAATAACTGTTTCTTTATCTCCCACTCCTTGTTTGGCCAAAATAGTTGCGACTTCAGTTTCACGCACATTTTGAGCTTTCTGTACTTCTTCTTTGTAGGAAAGCAACGCAACTTTTTCATTTTCCAAGACATCGTTACCTTTTCCTTGGGAAATCATTTTATTAATTTCCGAAAGTCTATCATCCAATTGTTTGACAGTCGCTCGATCGGCAGTAAGCTGTTTAAAAAGTTTCGTCTCTTTGTTTAAATTGGGATCATCTAATATTCCTTGGTTATTTGTCTGGTATTGTTCGTAGAGTTCGTCCGCATTCAATCCGTTTGTTACAACAATTCTATCCGGTAAAGTTGGATCTGCATCTTCTAAAGATTTTACCTGTTGCGCAACATATGAAACCAATGTATTCGAATTCGTTTTTTCAGTTTCTGAAACGGCCTTATTTGCTGTATTGCGTGTTACGGTAGCTAAAGATTTATTCGAAATGGCATCCTGTAAAAGATCAATTTGCTTATCTATTGTATATTTTTCAATCGTTCTGTTATCAACTGCCTTCTGTAGGACTGTGATTTCATCTTGAATCAATCCAATTTCATTCGTTTTCGATGCTATTTGATTTTCAATTGCAGGAATATCTTTCTTTTTTGCTGCTTCCAATGAAACTTCAAGTTTGACAATTTCAATTTTTAAGGCTGAAATTTCATCTTGATACTTTTCAATTTTGGATTGAGACTGCGCGTTCAATTCATCCAATTGTACGGATTTATCCACCAAATTCTGAACAATATTGCCTGAAGTATTATTTAAGGACTTTTGAATCAAATCCTTATTTGATGCCAAAACGGCTAATGCATCTTGTTCTTTACCTTCGTTATAGTAGTTCGTATAGCTTTTTGTTATCTCATCCAATTGATTTTGTTCCTCTTTTGAAAGCCCATTAGCCAAAACGCCACTCACAGAATCGCTCAATCGAAGCAAATCGTCCGAATATTTTTTTAATTCGTTCTGAACTTTAATCAAATTCTCAGCTTCTTTTAGCGATCTGTATTTATCATCTGCATTGGTTAAATTGTTTGCAGAGGCTACTTTATCTTTTATTGCCTCTTCGAGTCTTATAAATTCCGTTTTATTCTCAACAACGAGATTATTAACATTATTGGCAATATTGGCTGCAAGTGTATTGTTTTGTTCGTTTTTTAAGGCTTGTTGTTCAAGCACATCTATCACCTCGTTCAATGATAAGTTAGACAAACCTATTTCATTCAGAATCGCTCTATCTGCCTTCAATGAGGCAATTTTATTTAGGTCAAATTCACTGACATTAACATCTAAAGCTGATCGTTTTCGAATGACTTCAGCTAAAAGTTCCTGTTGATTATCAACTGTCTCATCGAACAAATTGATAACCTTGATAACTTCTAAATTATTTTCATCTAAATGCTTAATCACTTGTTTGTAAGGCTTAAAACCTTCTGAAACAGGAATTTTTACCTGCGACCTAAATTCTTGAGCATTCCCATCGACTTTCATTACGTATTCGTAATTTCCTCCTTTGGGAAGGGTAATCGTATAGTCACCGTTTTCATCAGATTTAAAATTGCCAATAACTTTATTTCCACTTGCATCGCTTACCTCAATAGAAATGAATTTAGACGCTGCATTTTTTTCGGAAACAAAAGACCCTTTCAAAACAACCATCTGAAGAGGAACGCGTTCCATCATCACCTTGTAAACATGTAACTTGCCTATTTCGCTTTGACGGGCAGAAGCGAAGTACGCATTTTGATTAAGTGAATCAACAATAAATAAAACATCGTCATCTGGAGATGAGATGGCAAAATCTAAATTTTCAGGAGCACTAAACAAACCTGTTGTCTGATCTAGTTTGGAACGAAAAACGTCGTACCCCCCCATAGAATTATGCCCTTTAGATGAGAAATAGAGATAGTCACCTGACGGATCCAAATAAGGGAAATCTTCGTCGTATTGGGTATTCACTTTTCCTTCAACTAATGTAGCATCAGACCATGTTCCGTCCAAACTTTTTTTTCTGCAATAAATATCTTTACCCTGATTTCCATTTTCCCCGTAACTAGAATAGTAAACAACCGAAGGATTTTGAGGGAAATGAATAAGAGGAGTATGGTTGTTTTTTTTATCCAATTTGGTCTGAAAATCAGTAGTTACAATTAGACTACCTCCAATATCTTTCAGGTCATAAATTCTAAAAAACTTATCTGAAGTAATTTCTTTTTTTTCGAGTACGATAAGATCCGTAACGGAAGCAAGTAAGCGTTTTCCATTTTGACACATTTCAATATCGCGTTCTACAGGGAAATCGAGTTCAGGTTTAGTTCTATTTTGAAGGTAAATATTAAATTCTTTAAGCGCATCTCCGAAAAAATAACTGTATTGCAGAGCCTTACCCAAGAAATAGTGATTTTCGGGGGTAGCATTCTGATTTTTTATACTGTAACTGAGATATTTTGCAGCTTCTTGTTTTTTATTGGAATTGAAAAGCAAACACGCCCCATAACGATAGTTTAAATTGTAATCGTCTGGTTTCAAAGAAAGCAGACGCATGTATAATGGCGTTGCCTCTAAGTACTTCGCCTCAGAGAAATACTTATCTGCATTTACTTTCATTTCTTCCTCCGTTTGCGAATAAGCAAAGGCATTACAGAATGAAAATAATGTTAATATGATTTTAAATAAACGCCAATGCACTCTATACAAAAGTCTTATTTACAAAATTTTACGTATTAAATTACGAACCTTTCTTGAAAAGGTTCATTTTATTTTCCGACCCATTCAATAAGCGATTGATATTTTTTCGATGAGCGATTATTACGAGAAAGCTTAAGCAGATACTAAAAACAGATAACCACATGTTATTTTCCAACAAAACAAACCGGACAACAAATGGAAAACAAATCGCGGCCGATATAGCACCAAGGGATACATATTTAGAACTAATAAAAACAATTAGAAAAACCGATAAACAAATAAGTGCCGCCAAGGGTTGAATTCCTATAATTACACCTAGTGAGGTGGCGACGCCTTTTCCGCCTTTAAATCCTGCAAATACAGGGAATATGTGTCCGAATACAGCTGCAATTGCAGCAAGAATCTGTAAGTTAATCAAATCATCTCTAAAGAGAATGGGGTCTTCCACCAAAACATAGGGAACGCAAGCTGCTGCTGCTCCTTTAATGATATCTATAACTAGCACCAGTATCCCTGGTTTTTTACCTAGAACTCGAAATGTATTTGTTGCACCGGCATTCTTGCTACCATGTTCTCTTGGATCTATTCCATAATAAGTCAAACCAATCCATACAGCTGTTGGAATGGAACCTAAGAGATAGGCAGACACTATTGAAAGTAAAGCATCCATTTTTATTCAAATAATCTTAAGAACTTCGTCAAGTAAATCGTTTGCGTTGAAATTTCATAATTGAATTTTCTCGTCTTTCTTTTTTCTTCTTTTATTCCGTTTACAGCATCATTCATTGCATTATCTGTTGTAATAATTCTCAATAAACCATCATTCTTTGTCATTTCATAATCGAAGTAATAATCCATTCCAGGTATTTGCAGCTGAAGTCCAAAATCATCAGCACCTGAACCTGAGTAGATTTGTTGGAAAAACACTCTTACAGGAATGTTTTTCATTACAGGTTTTCCGTACATGCAAACCAAAGAAGCTGTTGTAGCTGATGATATCAATCCTTTTTCTTCTGTTGAGGCTTTATCGTATGATTCTAATTTAAGACCACTCAGTACAATTGCCTTTTCCAATTCATCAGGAATTTTTTTCACCTCTCCTTTAAGACTGTAATCCGATTTAATTTTATCCGCGGTTTTTTGGTCAGACCATTCAATCAATGCTTGCTCAAGCGTATTTGAACTGAAGTCGAGCGGCTTAAGTAATTCAATTGCCGCTATTCGTTCTGCTGCATCTTGCATTACATTCTTATCCAGAGCCATATCAAATCTTGCAGTAAGATTCATAGAGGTTAGACCGGTAGATTGGTTATAATTCACAACGCCTACAGCATCAATAATAGCATCGCCATAATCCATTCCAAGATTAACTTTACCTTCTCCATTTAATGAACAACTTTCAATGTGCAAGGCGAGGAAATTTCCTTTTTCAGATCTGTTTAAGAGTTTTTCTTTTGATCCAATTTGAAATTCTTTTGCGGATTCGTTGTATTGCAAGAATCCATCTGCAGAAATCAACAATGGGTCTTTCGCATTTGACAACTTAGACAAAAATGTAGGATACAATTCGATGCTATCTACTACAGGTGAATCCCTCCAAACAATTCCTGCAGCGATAGAGGTACCCTCCAGATTTTTCATTTGCGAAGACACAGGTATCTGAATGTTCTTTGGATCGATTGGCGCGTTAAAACTCATCCAGGTTTTGTCAAATTTCTGACAGTCGTGATGAATACGTGTTGCACCATCAAAATGTATGAACGGATCAGCTGCAAAAATTTTGAGTTTGCCATAAAAATCAAATTCTTTACTGAGCTGAAAACCTTGTTTTTCATCAATTGCCCCAGATGCAACAGTTTGAAAGTTCTCATCTACCTCTATTGTTTTAATTGTAAACAAGGTCAATGAGCTGTCTTTATCATAATACGCATATTCTCCATTCCCAGAAAATTGTCGACGCGCCTTAACTTCAATATCCGCGTTTTCAAATCGATGGTATTTGGTAACATAATTCGCAACAACCTTTGCATTCTTAAAAGGTTCCATATAAGCATCTTTTCGAATGGTCACCTTCATACTGTCTGGATAAATCTTTGCATCAGCAATTGCAAGAAATTCAACATTCTCACAAAAAATGGAGCGTTGTTTAAGGTCGTACTTTGCCTTAGGAGCAGCAAAAGTTAAAGAGTCTTGTTTGGGGTGAAGTGAATAGAAATTAGGCCCTGCCAAATCCAAATCATTTTCTTTTTTCGACGGATCTGCAGAATTCTCCATTTGCAAATCGGTTTTATCAAGAATCCAACTGAATTTATCCATTTTACAAGCATATTGATTCACTGGGAAATTTAGAACAGACCCCCCTTGATTGGAAACAAATTCTCCTTTACGATCTTTAAATGAAACATGACATTTTACATTTTCTGCCTTGAAAGCCACATCACTTTCTCCAGGCTCGGCATACGAATTTTTCAAACTGAAATTCGAAGTATCTGAATCCAGATTCCACCTTGTAAATTTGTAATTGGAAGAAAAGGTTGTAGCCGTCTTAAAATACATGTATCCATTTCCGGTCATGCCTGCTGGTGTAATAATTGCCACTCCAGTAAGCTTAGCTTCATCCTTGTAATAACTTAATTGCGCTTTATCTGTTGAAGCAGCCTTGAGTTGGTTCTTTTTAGGATAATAGGTGATATAAGCGGCTTCACAAGAAACATCTGGGAACTGAATTCCCGTTTCAACAGGATTGTTTTTAAATTGAGCGGTCCCCACAGTAGAATCTGGCAAGAACGTCAACAACTTCGAAACGGAAGAAGATTGCACGAAATTTATGGTTCCTGCACCTTGAAGCCCATTGTTTGAAAGTACAATTTTGTTGTCGTATTTTGCTCCAGTTCCATAAAAATCATGACCTCCTGCAGGTGCTACTGTTGAAAATCCGAAGGAATAATCGGGCATAATAACAAGATCTTGTTTGATTTTCGGGAAAATTCCTGCCGATGTCAACTCACCTTTAATTCTAAAGTTTTTTTCACCAAACGAATTTAAGCTGTCCAATTCAAAAGGGTTCACGGTATAGAAAAAACGCGTGCTGTCGTAGGCTCCATCAAAAATACCCTTGTAATTGTAAAACACATAAGAAGGTAACGTTGATTTCAATACTGGGTAATTTCCATTTTTCGCGTCCTTGCCCGATCTGTTCAGAGGATTGTCAACTAAAATTTCTCCTTTTATACCATTTATTGAACTGTTCATTGGAATAGCGGTTTTGCCATCCTCGGGTTTTAAGGGTTGCACTCTAAAAATGGCTAAGTCTGTTTTTAACAAATTGATTTTATGATCCGTATAGCTGTAATTAGCAGCTGACGCTTTAATTTCTATTTTCCCAGAATTGACCCAACCTGTGAATTGAAAATCACGATTTTTACCAATAGTGACTTTATATCCATCAGGAAATACAGTTGTGTTTTTTGATTCAGAGATGGAAACCTTATCCACTGCAAAAAGTTCTAAATCCAACGTTTTTAAATTTAACTTACCAAATTCGGTGAGTCCTCTTCTTTCTTCAGTTTGCTCCTTGTAAAAATCGATTCGCTTTTTAAGGTTTGGATCCTTTTTAAGGTC
Source organism: Crocinitomicaceae bacterium (assembly GCA_044349985.1). GTDB lineage: Bacteria > Bacteroidota > Bacteroidia > Flavobacteriales_D > Crocinitomicaceae > M0103. The sequence continues at coordinate 1,314 of JBILIM010000031.1, read as the reverse complement.
TTCATCTGTATATTGATACGTATCTTTAGGACGCATATCGCATTCGAAAAGTATATTGTCAAAATCAAGATTGCCTGAATTGGCGTTAACATAATTTTCTAATTTTTGAGTTATCGTAATCAACTTATTGTCTTGATCAAAACTTATAAAACCGGAGTTATTCAACTCAATTAAGGTTGGCTTTAGTTGTGAAATAGACCTGTTCATTCCTGTTGCAACTGCACCTTCCTGAAGTGTTTTGGTATTGTTAGAAACACTCAAATTGTAAATTGCATTTAAAGGATGGACAGCGTCTGCACCTTTGAGTTTAGCATAGGCTTTCTCACTAAAATAATTTGTAGATTCGAAATACGCATAACGCTGTTCCTGAGAAGTACCATACTCATAAGTAAATGATAGGATATCAGCATTTGTATTCCATAAAATCAAAGGTGCATAAACATTTAACTTGTGGTATGAATCACTGAAAGGAAGCAAACCCATTCCAATACTCGTTCTTCTAAACTCCACATTACCGTTCGATAAATTGTAAACAAAATCACAATGCGGATGAGATAGCGAATCACCTGTAGATAAATGGAGAAGCATTTTGGCACCAAGACACATCACTTTTTGAGGCGAAATACTAACCGATTCAGATGTTACCGTAAAAAAGGTTGTATTGTTTTTCAAGTAAGTCAATTTGACCGGTTTACCCTTCATCCCTTGACCAGCAAAAGTGTTTCCTTTTAACATAAAACCACCTTGATAATTGATATTGGGAAGTAGGTTGTTAATGACCAATTGCTTATCGTAAGAGGTAAATTCTGGAAAATTATCTGAATTGTTATCCGAATCATTGGATTGATCGAATAATTTACCTTGGATTTTATTGCTAAAATAGGGTGTGGTTAATTGCACACTATCGGCGCTAAAGTTATCATTTGTTATATCCAACTCAAAGTTATTAACTTGGGCAAAGGTTGAATCTTTATTCAAACCGGCTTTTTCCCAGGTGATGATTCCGCCTTTACCAATCCATTCCTTATCATTGATATTTAATATTCCTGTTGTGCCTTTTAAAACAATATCCATTCGCTCAGCTCCAACATTTATATAGCGACAACTCAAATTACCGTTGTTCAGTTTTACGTAGGGTTGATCTGTAAATTCAAATGCAAAATCACCCTCCTCGAAGTACCAATAATAGGAATCGTCTTTTCCACCAAGAATTCTTTGGTTGATAAATCCAAATGAAAAATTGAGTAAAGACAATAGTTTTTTTGTTGATTTTTCTTTAGTCACATTGTCTAATGCCATTTGCCAGGCTACAAT
>JBILIM010000361.1:0-2712 GCA_044349985.1 Crocinitomicaceae bacterium | reverse complement strand
CATCACAGGTACACGTGAAATGTCGGGTTCAGATGCTATGAGATTCAGGAATTTGACCATAGCTTCTTTGCCATCAATCATTCCCTCATCCATATTGATATCAATGATTTGAGCACCTCCATCAACCTGATCTCTGGCAACCGATAGGGCAGATTCGTAATCACCTTCTTTAATCATTCTCAAAAAAGCGCGAGAACCTGTCACATTGGTGCGTTCTCCTATGTTAACAAAATTGCTTTCCTTGGTAACAATCAATGGTTCTAAACCAGATAGCTTTAAAGTGGGTATTGTATTGTCTGACATTTAGTTTCGATTAATTTTTGGTCATTAACCTTGGTTTGTATTGCGCTGTAAGATCAGCAATAGCTTTAATATGTTCCGGTGTAGTACCACAGCAGCCACCGATAATATTTACCAATCCTTCATCCAAAAAGGATTTGATTTGATTGGCCATCAGTTCAGGTGTTTCATCGTATTGTCCGAATTCATTTGGTAATCCTGCATTTGGATGTGCACTCACGCAAAAATGGGATTTGTTACTCAATACTTGTAAATATGGACGCATCATTTCAGCACCCAAGGCACAATTTAAGCCTACTGAGAGCAGGGGCATGTGCGCAATCGAAATCAGAAATGCCTCTGTGGTTTGACCGGTAAGTGTTCGCCCACTTTGATCTGTAATCGTTCCAGAAACCATAATGGGAAGAATGGTTTTACGTTCCTCATAGACTTCATCGATAGCAAATAAAGCAGCTTTGGCATTTAAGGTATCGAATACCGTTTCTACCAGCATAATATCGGCACCTCCATCCATTAATGCATGAACTTGTTCTTTATAAACGGTTACCAATTCATCAAAAGTTACGGCGCGATAACCTGGATCATTAACATCTGGTGATATCGAAGCTGTCCTGTTTGTTGGACCTATGGAACCTGCCACGAATCGTGGTTTACTCGGATTCATTTTGGTAAACGCATCGGCAACTTCCTTTGCCAATTTTGCAGAATGAAAATTGATGTCGTAGACAAAATCTTCTAGGTGGTAATCGGCTTGTGCTATGCGCGTTCCGGAAAAGGTATTCGTTTCTATAATATCTGCTCCAGCTTCAAGATATTTTTCGTGTATTTCTTTGATTATTTCTGGTCGTGTTAAGGACAATAAATCGTTGTTCCCTTTTAATGGAGAACCATGATTTTCGAACCAACCTTTACGGAAATCTTCTTCTTCGAGATGATAACGTTGTATCATTGTTCCCATGGCACCATCAAGTACCAATATCCGCTCCTTTACTATTTCTTCAATTTTTTTCATTGTATGTTTTTTACCTATAAAGGAAGCAGGGATTTTACTTATCTTTTCGATTTTTCGATAGGATTTGGCACCTATTCCGAAAATATTCAGAGGTTGCCAAGGTTTCACAGGGCCAATCCCTCCACCTTTCTTTATAAGTTATTTGAATGAACGCAATGCAAAATTAGTGCTTTTTATTGAAAAAAGTGTCTGCAAGGAAACATTATCCTTTTTAAAAGCCAGAGGATAAATTTAGTTTTCTTTGAGGTAGGATTGATAAGGAATCAGACTTAAGGAAATTTCTTTCAAAAAAACAGAATAGGCTGCACTTTTTTGTGTTGAGTCTTGCCAATGTGTTTCCATTTGCTTCCATTTTTGCTGATAATCATCCAATAAAACACTGTAAATTTCGTATGTTGATTTGGAGTTTTTTCCGAGTAAAAATCTTTTTTTGAATTCAGGTCCAAAGGTTTTTGCATTTTGAATGATCCATGTAGAGTCGTCAAATGTTAATAGCTTAGGATCTATAGTATTATGCGCATCAGTTTTCGTAGCTTTTTTCTTTAAATGCAAATTGGAATCTGTAAAAACAATGTTACCCTTTGATGAATTGGTTTGAATTCTAGAATTTTTCTGTTTTTGTTTGGTGCCTATGTATTGTGTATTGGTCTCATTATGCGAGGAGAAGAATGTAAATATTAAAATCAGACTCAAAATAAATGTAACCACATACGCTAAAAATTTCCAATAGGTTCTTTTAAGAGAGGCGGATAGCAAAAGAGCGTTTTTATTTCGATCGTCCTTCATGCACAAGAATGCTGTTTTTTTTATCCAACGTATTCTTTTTGCTTCGGGTATTTTTGCTGTTAGTTCCAACAATTTACCCATGGCGAAGACGTCACTGAACCCAAAACCCTTATCATTTGGTGGTTGATAGTTTTTTGTTCCTCCTACTTTATGCGTTCCGTTCTCCAGAATGGCATGGCCAAAGTCAATAATTTTTACGTGATAGGTCTCATGGGTAATAAGAATGTTTTCGGATTTTATGTCCAAATGATAAACCCCATTCAGATGCATGTATTTGATGATTGCTAAAAGATCCTGAAAATAGCGTTTGATGTTTTTTAATTCTGATGGATTTCGATTAAAAAAATCTAACCAATGCGTGCCATCAATAAACTCCCGTTTCAGTTGCGGTTTTATGAGTGCATTGAATTGATAATAATGAACAATACCACTATGTCGTAATTGGGATCCAATTTCGAATTCCATTTGGAGCGACCGCAAACAAACGGGGTTGCTGATTTCAGATTCTTGTATTGTTTTTAAAACTTCCCAGCGGTGGTTACTTTTTATTTTTGATATATGAAAATACGTTCCGTTATGCAGTGTATAACGTACTTCGGAAATTTCATTTTGAT
>JBILIM010000360.1:0-2719 GCA_044349985.1 Crocinitomicaceae bacterium | reverse complement strand
GTTGAGGTTGCAAATACCCTTGCGAAAAAAGGGGTTAGGGTTATACTTGCAGGTTTGGATATGGATTATTTGGGTGTTCCTTTCGGCCCAATGCCGAAACTGTTATGTATTGCCGAATATGTGACCAAAGTACACGCCATTTGCGTTTCTTGTGGCAATCTCGCACAGTTTTCGCACCGTACTGCTAATGAAAAAGGTCAAGTTCTTGTAGGCGCAACTGAAAAATATATGCCGCTATGTCGTTCTTGCTACAATAAAACCGCACATTGAAACTGGATTTAAATTTAAAAGATTTTAGTGCGGCTGTGAACGGAACAGTTCATGGTTTGCATCTTGAAGGAACCATTCAAGAAGTAATTATTGATACCAGAAAAGTAATAACACCTGAAGGAACCGTATTTTTTGCTTTGTTGGGTGAATTTAGAGACGGACACGATTATGTGGAAGTCGCTATTGAAAAAGGTGTGCAATATTTTGTTGTGAGTAAGTTGCCAAATGACAATTTTTTAGAAAAGGCAACTTTTATTCAAGTTCCAAATACCATTAGTGCCTTACAAGATCTTGCCGCTTACCATCGAAAGAAATTTAATTATCCAGTTGTTGCCATCACAGGAAGTGCAGGAAAAACAACAGTAAAAGAATGGTTGTATCATCTTCTAGCCCAGGATAGAATCATTGTTCGGAGCCCGAAAAGTTACAATTCTCAAATCGGCGTCCCTCTCTCCTTATTGGAAATGCATAAAGATGCAGATTTGGCATTGATCGAAGTGGGTATTTCCAAACCTGGAGAAATGAGCCGTTTAGAACGCATCGTGAATCCATCAATTGGCATTTTCACTTCATTTGGAAGGGCGCATGAAGAGAATTTTTCCTCCAATAGTGAACATCTCGACGAAAAATTGGCACTTTTTGAACGCTCCATGTTTACCATCTATCCGGATAATCTCAGCTTAAGCAAGGATCAAATACGTGCAATTCATGGTGAGAAGGTTTTAGCATCCAATTACAAAAAATTGCTTAGCCATTGTCCGTTTCAAGATAAGGTCAGTTTGCAAAATGCGTCGTTGGCAATTGCGGCAGCAAGTCACCTTATAGGTGAAAATAATATTAAAGGGTCTCAAGTAGAATCGCTCCCTCGTTTGGCCTTAAGAATGGAATTGTTTGAAGGCATTCATGGAAACAGTATCATAAACGACACCTATAATTTGGATTTAGATGCTTTGAAACATTCTCTCGAATATCAATTAAGTATTGCGGAAAATAGGCCTCGAGTTGTCATTATTGGTTTAGATGAAGACAATCTTTTCAAAAAAAACGAGGTAGAACGCATTGTAAAATCCTTTCATCCTGACAAGTATTTTGTGGTTTCAGAAGCCGATGAAATTCCTTTGAATTTTAAGAATTCGGTAGTGCTACTTAAGGGTACCCGAAATATGAATATGCAACGTTATGCGAAAGTTTTCAGATTGAAGAGTCATAAAACGCTCGTTGAAATTGACTTGAGTAATTTAAAGGAGAACCTCACCGTATTCAAGAATACGATAAATCCGGGAGTGAAGCTTTTGGCGATGGTAAAAGCACAATCGTATGGTTCTGGTGTTGAGAAAATGGCTTCCTTCTTGAGTAATCAAGGTATAGATTATTTTGGTGTTGCCTATGCCGACGAGGGTGTTGAACTCAGAAAAGAAGGCATCAAAACCCCTATTCTTGTAATGAACGCTGAAGAAGAAGGCTTTGAAAATTGCATTCAATACGATTTAGAGCCTGCTATTTTTTCGTTTCGCCAATTGGAAAATTTTATAAAGGAATTGATACTTTCAGGCATCACAGATTTCCCGGTTCACATAAAAATCGATACGGGAATGAAACGTTTAGGTTTTGAGCTTGGGGAATTGCATCAATTGGTTGCTATTCTTAAAAGTCAGCCTGAAATCCGGATAAAGTCGCTGTATACCCACCTCGCTGAATCGGATAATCTTCGAGATAATAGGTTTACCCATATGCAAATTTCGAGGTTCAATCAAGCTTATGAGTTTATTTCAAAGACATTGAACTATTCAATAGAAAGGCATGTTTTGAACTCTGAAGGTATTTCAAATTATCCTGAGGCACAATATGAGATGGTACGTTTAGGCATAGGCATGTATGGTATCTCATCCAATCCTCAAGTTAATAGAAAATTGAAACCGGTTATGAAATGGGTAAGTGCGGTTTCTCAAATAAAATCGATTCAAAAAGGAGAAAGCGTTGGATACAATCGTACGTTTGTTGCTAGTGAACCCTTAAAAATTGCGGTAATTCCTGTTGGTTATGCGGATGGTTTTAGACGTAGTTTGGGTAATGGAAAAGGTGGCGTGTATATTAAAAATCATTTTTGTCTAACGCTTGGCAGGGTCTGCATGGATATGATCATGGTAGATGTGACAGGAATTTCTGTTCAAGAAGGAGATCGTGTAGAGATTATAGGTCATAATCAACCGATTGAAAAATTCGCACAATTGATGGAAACCATTCCTTATGAAGTAATGACGGGAATTTCAAAACGTGTGCATCGCGTTTACCTAGAAGATTGATAGTTGTCTTTTTAATTCGACTGCCCTAAACTGAAGTTACTACCATTAAAGGACTCCGTTTCGTTCACATCAATTTTTTTAAAAATAAAGAATACGCCAGCTTTTACTTTACCTTTTAATGTAAGGTTCACATTTTCTTCGCCACC
>JBILIM010000359.1:0-2722 GCA_044349985.1 Crocinitomicaceae bacterium | reverse complement strand
AAGCCAGTGAAAAACAAGATAAATTAAAAAACAATTCCCCTTTATAGAGCTCTCCAGAATAATGCTCAGGCACATTGCTGTGTCCACTGTGCGTTCCTGACTCATTATTTGGTAAATAGTCACGATAATAAGAAACTCCTATTCTCAAATTATCTGTAGGTTTAATATGTGCTGATGCCGTGATTGAGAAATTCACATCTTTTTGCTTGATATCCGTTGAACTTATACCATTTCCCAATACCACATCATAACCAAAATTCACTTTACCCAGATTTTGTCCTTGGAACTGAATTCCCAATGAGTGCAATGGAATTATATAACTGAAAGCCTGAGGTCGATCGATTGTTGGAAAAAAAAGGCGCCCATGGTGATAGACATCGTTCCAGTAATTAACAGGAGTGTGAACTTTTCCTGCAATCACGCTGTGATTTCCCTGGTAATTAAACTTGACTAGAGACCTTTCAATACTTGGGATGTAATTGTTTCCACTAAACCTAAAAACGTATTCGCCTAGAAATGAAATATTGTTTTTTATTTTAGATGTTACGAATAAATCATGTTCACCAATTGAAAAATAAGTCGCTGCTGCTTGATCCTTACTATACGTAAATTGAAGGTGGCCAAAACCATTTACTTGAGTAATGGGTTTCTGACCGAAAAGATTGAACGTCGAGCAAATTAAAAAACCGCCAATCGATGAAAAAAGTAAACGCATAGATATCATCTTAAATTATATTCATTTGATCCAACACCGGCAGCACAACAGCTGCGAGTTCTTCTTCGTTCCATGGTTTATGAACAAAAGCAGCAAGTAAATCGTCGTTAACCAAATCATCCACTTGAATAGCATTAGCTTCACCGGATAAAATAACGCACTTAATACTAGAATTAAAATGTTTAAGTTCTCTGACAACTTTAGCACCATCCTTTTCCGGCATTCTGTAATCGGTAATCAAAAGTAAGGGATGGACAGATTTTTCGCACATCAAAGAAATTTCGTTTATTGCAATATCCGGATTTGTAAAAAACTCAAAGATTACTTTTTCACTTTTAACAATTCTACGCAGCTGCAACTCTAGCATTTTTAGAATTAGGGGGTCATCGTCCAAACAAATAATGGCGTAAAACATACAGCAGCTGATTCAATTAATGTGCGTAATAATGGACAAATATAGTTATATTGAATAGGAATTAAAAACAATTGAACGCCGCTTAACTTTATCTAAAAAATTCTTGATGGAAGATTAGCGCGAATCATCTCACTTTAATTTTCAAATTCTATTAATTTTGTCGTGAAATTAAATTTAGATTAATGAACATACTGGTTTGTATTAGTAAATCTCCGGATACTACTTCGAAAATAGCCTTCACTGATGGCAATTCAAAATTTGATGAAAATGGTGTTCAATATATTGTAAATCCTTATGATGAATGGTATGCGTTAGTGAGGGCTTTAGAATTGAAAGAAACATTAGGTGGAAGTGTAACAATAATTACTGTTGGTGTTGCAGCTGACGAGGCTGTAATCAGAAAAGCACTTGCTATTGGCGCTGATGAAGCTGTTCGTATTGATGCCGATCCAACAGATGCCTATTTCACTGCAATGCAAATTGCGAATTATGCCAAAAGTTCAAACTTCGATTTGATTTTAACAGGGAAGGAAACGATTAATTATAATGGTTCACAAGTTGCTGGAATGCTAGCAGAAGCTATGGAACTTCCGTTTATTTCGCTTGCTTCCAAGTTGGATTACACTGAAAATCAATTCAAACTTGAACGCGAAATAGCGGGTGGCGTTGAGGTTGTTGAATTAGCTGGACCAGTAGTAGTTTCATGTGCCAAAGGAATGGCCGAGCAACGAATACCAAATATGAGAGGAATAATGGCAGCGCGCACGAAACCTTTACAAATTATACCTGCTGTGGACATTTCAAATCAAACCTCGTTTGTTTCATATGATCTTCCTCCTGCAAAAACAGCTTGTAAAATGATTAGTCCAGAACATATGGACGAGCTTGTTGGCCTATTGCACAACGAGGCAAAAGTTATTTAATAAAAAAATAGAATATGTCAGTTTTAGTATATTTTAAAGCAAACTTAGGGTTAAGCAAAGTTGCCTCAGAAATTGTTACTTATGCAAAGAAACTAAGCGATGATGTCATTGTTTTAACCAATGGTGAAGCCGATGCTTCAGTCCTCGCGCAATATGGAAAATATGGTGCCACAAAAGTTTTGTGGGAATCAAATACAAGCACAAGCGACAACCAAGTTTTATCCAAATTAATTGGCTCAGTAGCACAGCAAATTAATGCGAAAACAATTGTTTTTGCGCATGATAATATTTCGAAAGCGGTAGCTCCTCGACTTTCGGTTAAACTTCAAGCAGGCCTGGTTTCGGGAGCAATAGATTTACCGAATTCCGAAGGATTGATAAAAGTGAATGTTTTCTCAGGAAAAGCGCAGGGATTTGTTAAAGTGGCAACAGAAAAAAAGATTATTTCTTTACTTCCAAACAGCATCCAACCAGAGATAAGCGGAAATGATTGTCCGGTTGAAACACTTAGTTTGGATCTTGGTAGCAGCGCAGTAAAGGTGCTAACAACAAAAAAACCTGAAGGAGAAATCCCATTACCGGAAGCCGAAATCGTTGTTTCAGGAGGAAGAGGGTTAAAAGGTCCCGAAAATTGGGGAATTGTTGAGGATTTAGCTAAATCTCTTGGTG
>JBILIM010000358.1:0-2724 GCA_044349985.1 Crocinitomicaceae bacterium | reverse complement strand
GTAATTTGGAAGGATCGGTACTCAATTCCGGAGGAACCGTAAAGAAATGTTCAGATCCTTCGAAATGTTATGCCTTTAGACAACCCGAATATTTTGTGGATCAACTCAAAGATGCCGGTTTCGATATGTTGTCGGTGGCTAATAACCATTTGGGTGATTTTGGTGATGAAGGTCGTTTGAACACACAGAAAGTTCTGAGGGAAAAAGGCATCCGATATGCCGGTCAAACAACCTGTCCTTGGGATACATTGACCGTTAAAGGTGTAAAAATTGGCATGACTGCTTTTGCTCCGAATACAGGTTGCTTGAAAATCAAAGACTACGAAAAATTAAAGGAAGTGGTGACGCAACTCAACAGCACGTGTGATGTTGTCATTGTTTCATTTCATGGCGGAGCAGAGGGCTCAAGCAAAACACATGTACCAAAGACCACGGAAATTTTTTACGGCGAAGATAGGGGTAATGTGTATGAATTTGCGCGTGTCGCAATAGATGCCGGGGCCGATGTCGTGCTCGGTCATGGTCCGCATGTAACACGAGCAATAGATTGTTACAAAGGCCGATTCATCACCTATTCCATGGGTAATTTTTGCACCTATGCCCAATTCAATTTGAAAGGTGTGAGTGGTATGGCGCCTTTATTTAAACTGACCCTTAAAAAAGACGGTACTTTTGTTAAAGGTGAAGTTGTTTCCACTAAACAAACAAGCCCGGGTGGACCTGTACTGGACCCGCTTTTTGGTGCTTTCGAGCAAATCAAGGCACTCACTACGTATGATTTTCCAAGTCTGAAAGTCAATTTTGCAGAAGACCATTCCTTTACGTTTTCGGAGTGAGAATTTGAAGAATGCTGTTTGTTAATTAATATTCAAGGTTTGTCAAGGACATCGATTCGGATTTAATTAAGTACAAGTACTCTTATTTTTTGATTTAATTCCAATTAAATATATATAATTTAGGATTGAATTCCAAAAAAGTTGTACTTTTAAAAAAAGTACTCCCATGATACATCGTATAATTGAACAGCAAATCAAAGATAAATTATTCAAAGGAAAGGTTATTACGCTGATAGGTGCACGTCAGACTGGAAAGACGACGCTTTTAAAAAAAATACTTCACGAACGATTGGAAGATGCTATTTGGCTAAATGCAGATGAATACGATATTAAATCACGCTTTGAAAATCCAACGTCTACGTCGTTAAAGTCATTGATTGGCAATAAAAAATTAGTCATTATAGATGAAGCACAGCGAATTTCAGAAATTGGATTGGCCTTAAAGTTAATGGTGGATACTTATCCTGACACGCAGATTATTGCTACTGGTTCTTCTTCTTTTGAATTGCAAAATAAAACAAATGAACCACTCACCGGAAGAAAGTACGAATTTAATTTATTTCCAATTTCATACCTGGAGTTAGCAAATCACCACAGTGAATTAATAGAGAAAAGAATGCTCAAGCATCGATTGGTTTTTGGTTCATACCCGGAAGTGCTTAATAATGAAGGGGATGAAAAAGAAGTATTAAAACTTTTATCGGACAGTTATTTGTATCGCGATCTTTTGATGTTGGAAAGCGTTAAAAAACCAGAGAAATTGTTGAAATTATTACAAGCGCTGGCTTATCAAGTTGGAAATGAAGTTTCCTATAACGAGATAGGTAACTTAATTGGCTTAGACAGTAAAACCGTTGAATCCTATATTCAATTGTTAGAAAAATCATTTGTTGTTTTTCGCTTACATTCTTTCAGCCGCAATTTGCGAAACGAACTAAAGGCATCCAAGAAGGTCTATTTTTATGATAATGGTATTCGCAACGCACTCATTTCTTCTTTTCAATTGTTGGAAGGTCGGCAAGACATCGGAGCCTTATGGGAAAACTATCTGGTGTCTGAACGAAGGAAAAAAAATAACTACACTCAATTTTATGGAAACGCTTACTTCTGGCGAACAAAGGATAAGCAAGAGGTTGACTATTTAGAAGAAATTGATGGCCATTTGAATGCTTTTGAATTTAAATGGCAAGAGCGGAAAAACCAGCGTATTACCCGAGCTTTTATAAATGGGTATCCTGATTGTAAAACTTCAATAATTCATAGTGAAAACCACCACTCTTTTTTGAGCTAAACGGGTTCTTGCGTGCAACGGAGCGAAGAGCATCATGGTGTAAGCCGGGGTGTGACGAAAACACTACCTCACATGGTTATTACAATAAAGAGGCGTTCACTTCTCTCTATAAGTCCTCAGCACCGGAACGTACATGCTCCAAATTGGGGCAGATACCGTTCCGATCCGATTGGTGAAGGAGTGATGGTTTTTGAAAAGAATCTAATGAAATATCTCCTCCCCCTTTATCCCCCTCCAGAGGGGGAATTTGTAAAGATCAAAAAAAGGTGTTTAATAATATACTAGGGTGATCATAAAATACAAAAAACCATTAAGCTTCCCCCGCTGGAGGGGGATAAAGGGGGAGGACAAATCCAATCACACCTCTGCTAATGCCTTCCAAGAAAGTATGGTTTCATTGCTTCGCTTTTGGTTTTCATCAAAGAAATTTACCAAATAATGGCTGAGTTCGAAGCCTTCCACCAAGTTATCTAAATAATGCAAAGCACGAATATGTTCCGGTTTTACCGTTCTGGAGGCTTTCATTTCAAAACATTGCAACCTTTGACCATCAGCAACCAACAGATCAATTTCATTCTGATTGCTGTCGCGCCAAAA
>JBILIM010000357.1:0-2726 GCA_044349985.1 Crocinitomicaceae bacterium | reverse complement strand
GAAATGAAAAGCCAGTTGCTTCGCAACTTTACCTTTTTTATTTCACAATGCTTACAAAAGCCAGCTTTTGACGCCTGTAAAACAAAAAAGCCAGTCGTTAGACTAGCTTTTCATTCCTTTAAGCGGAGAGTGAGGGATTCGAACCCCCGGTACCTCTCGGTACAACGGTTTTCAAGACCGCCGCAATCGACCACTCTGCCAACTCTCCGCGACAAAAGTAGTAATACTTTGGCTTTTGGCAAGTAATTGATGAAAAAATCCACGAAAAAATTTAAGGAATCCTCGAAATTGCATACGAATAGTCTTGTTTTCGAACTTTTTAGCGAACTTTAAACATGCAATTAATAAATTCGAAATCAGCACTGATTTTTATTTTAATTACCATTTGTCTTGATTCTGTAGGTCTTGGAATTATTATTCCCTCATTTCCTACCTTGGTTTCAGAAACTTCCGGCGTATCCATTTCGGAGTCTTCCAAATACTACGGTTTGGTATTGGGTTCATATGCTTTTATGCAATTCTTGTTTTCGCCGCTTATAGGAAACTTAAGTGACCGGTTCGGAAGACGACCTATATTATTGCTCTCCATGTTGGGAATGGGACTGGATTACCTTGTGATGTATATTGCACCAGATTTGGTTTGGTTGGTAGTTGGACGTGCGATTTCAGGAATTTTTGGAGCAAGCTATACCACGGCAGCGGCCTATATTGCCGATATTTCCTCACCTGAGAATAGAGCCAAGAACTTTGGTTTAGTTGGTGCAGCATTTGGAATTGGTTTCGTAATCGGTCCAGCCATTGGAGGATTGTTATCTCAATTCGGGCCAAGAGCTCCATTCCTCGTAGCTTCCTTTTGCTCATTGGCAAACCTCGTTTACGGTTTTGTTGTTCTGAAAGAATCGTTACCAGCATCGGACCGAAGAGTTTTTGATATCAAACGATCGAATCCATTGGGTGCAATAGTTCAAATGAGAAGATATAAAAAATTGAAGTATTTGTTTCTGGTAAGTTTTCTGCTCATTTTAACCAACATGTCCGTGCATTCTTCCTGGAATTATTACACCATGACCAAATTTGGTTGGACAGGTAAAGATGTAGGAATTTCGCTTGCAGTTATTGGTGTTTGCTTTGGCGTTGTGCAGGGTGTACTTTCGGGGGTTTTGGTAAAGCGCTTTGGAGAAAATGGTTCAGCATCGTTGGGATTGATTGTACTCACTTTTACACTTTTGGGAATTGCTGCCATCCCCTCGGATTATGGCTGGATGATGTATGTTTTTGTATTTCCCTACGCGTTTTCTGGAATTATTGAGCCCTCAATTCGATCAATTGTTTCAAGAGGTGCAAAAAATAACGAGCAAGGCGAATTACAGGGTGTATTTACGAGTATGATGAGTTTGGGTGAAATTATAGGGCCACAATTTTTCATGTGGATTTATTACAGTTCTGTTCATTCGTTTCCAAATTCATCGTGGAGTTATGGTATGCCATTTATTGTAGCATCGTTGCTTTCATTCGCTGCATTTTTTATCGTACGATGGACCTTGAAGAATACCAATGTTCAACAAAATTTGGATGAATATGGCGGATAAAATTGCCTATTTATGCAGTTCAATAAGTTGGGGTGGTTTGGAGATGAACCAATTGAAGAACGCCATTTGGATGCAACAAAGAGGTCATGAGGTTGCGCTATTTGCATTGAACAATTCACCAATTCATAAAGAGGCTGTCGAACATCAAATTCCTTTTTTTGAGATACAAAAACACAAAAAGTATTTTGATTTTAATGCTGGGAAACGGCTTTCGAAATTGTTGTCGGAGAATGGCTTTAATCATCTTGTTATCCGCGATAATCGAGACATGAGCGTTTCGGTGATTGCAAAAAGACATGCCAAAATAAAAATTAAACTGGCTTATTTCATGGAAATGCAATTGGGCGTTTCAAAGAAAGGAATTTTTCATACCCTTCGATACCGTTATATTGATCTATGGTCTTGCCCATTAAATTGGCTTGGTGAACAAGTAAAATGCAATACACGTGTTGATCCATCAAAAATTAAAGTAATTCCATCAGGGTTAGATTTTTCCAAATTGCATTATGAGGGTCAACAATCGGATGCACGTGACGTATTGGAAATACCGAAAGATAAATTTGTTTTTGGTTTAATAGGTAGATTTGATCCTCATAAAGGACACCTTTTGGTTCTTGAAGCCTTCAAAAAAGGGGAATTTAAAGATGCCGTTTTGTGTTTTTTGGGTGAGCCCAATAGGGAAGAGGCCTCCTTGCACTATTTCAGTGAAATTCAAAATTTCATTGTCAAAAATGGATTGCACGATTTGGTTTACATTCGGCCTTTTCGTAAAGATGTTGAAGTATTTTACCACGGTGTAGATTGTTGTTTAATGGCGTCAAAATCAGAAACGTTCGGAATGGTTACCATTGAATCATTGTATTGTGAAACCCCAGTTATTGCTTCGAATGCTGGAGGAAGCCCTGAATTAATTGAAGATGGAACATCGGGTTTGCTCTTCGAATCTCTGAACAGCAATGACCTTGCGTTAAAAATGCGTTTCATGAAAGAAAACAGTTCCGATTTCAAGAAAAATAACCTGCGTAAATCGGTTGAAAAATTTGATGCTAATCGCGTATGTTATCAAGTGGAGGCAGCGCTCGGACTGCCGCATTTGGTTTGATTTCCAAATAGCTATAGTCAGCTGTGGAGGATTTT
>JBILIM010000356.1:0-2727 GCA_044349985.1 Crocinitomicaceae bacterium | reverse complement strand
AATTGTTCTAAATAGTATTTTCCTACGGACAAGCCAAATGCCAATTCTTGAGCCGCATTGGCACCTCTGTCGTGCATTTCATTTCCTGAAATAATTAAAGATTTGAACTGTTTATTTTTCAAATCCGAGGCGAGTGAAAGAAGCAAGTCCTTATCCTTGAACTGGAAATGGTCATAGGACAAAAAGAAATGGTCTGGAAAATCTCCTCTGAAATAAGACTTTAATATGTTGTATTGATTAAGGTTTTGAATGGCAGCGAAACAAGAGATGAATCGAAAATCGATATCCTTGAAAAGTACCTCAGGGTCAAATGATTGTAGATTTTGGAGATTGAATTCAAGAGAGGAGCATCCCTTCATCAGACAATCTAATGCTAATTCATTACTTTTTTCTTCATTAACAACATCGATAGTTTGCGTGTTGAAATAATTATAGTCGGTAATTCCATATCCTCTTGTAAAAGGAAATTCCCCTATTTTTGAATTATCGAATTTTGTGTTTTCTGAATTAAGAACCGCATTTTTCTCCAACTCTTGAAAATCATCCCATTTTTCTAAGAGTCTAATTTGATCTTCGGTTAAATCTTTTTCCAATTGTTTGATCCAATCTTCAAGCTTATGAAATGGAAAGTCGTTTTCAATAGTTATCATTGCAGAGGTTATCAGAGATTAATTTAAAATGTATTTGAGTATAAGGTACGATAGAGTTGTGAAAATGAAGCTACCAATAAAAAATAAGGACAGCGAGGTGTGACCTTGCTTTCTGTAAAATAGGTAATTGATCAATCCACCGGTGAAACCTGAAATTAGCGCAAAAATGACAATCATAGAAGTTCAGAAATTTGACTTGGCATATATTTTGAAAAAGCTGTCTAAATTAAAAAAAGCAAATCATGAAAGCAATAACAAAAGGTTTAATAATTATGTTGGTTCTCTTTAATGCAGGCATTTCTCGGGCACAAAGAGTCACTTATGGAATGAATCGGATAAATAATCAAGAAATTCAATCCAAGGCATTGGAAAGATTCGAATTGAGAACCATCAAAAATAAACAGGAGGAATTGATGATCAATCAAATTGGTAAGAAAATTATTTCTCGAAGAAGAGCCTTAAATCAGAACTAATTTATTTTCAAGGGTTTTTAATGCTTGTCTTGGGTAAAGGCAAGCATTTTTTATTAAAGTAGTCCGAACTGGAGAAAATGATGTGTCAAATGTTTTTGATGAAGGGCACACCAATCTTGATAATTTAACAAACCATAATAAGGGTGTGGATGTTGAGCGTTTTCATTTAATTCGTAATATTCTTCAAAATCGATCCATTCGTTCACAAAATCATCGATGGCTAATTCCAATTCTTCATGTATTAATTTATTATCGTCTGGGGCGAAAGCGACAGAAATCTCTTTTTTCATGGGTTTGTCGGTGTAAAGAAAAGCTCTCATTCCTTCCATTACCTCTTCATTAACTTCGTTAGGAAAAGAAAGCTTACCTGATGCCATTTTGAACCCAATTGTTAGATGTTCAATCATTTTTTGGGCACTCATTTTTCCCCAAATGGGCTTGGTTTCAGCAGTAAGATTTTCCAGTTTTTTTAAAACACTTTCGATATCAAGTTCTATGAAATTCATTTTTGTTACGTTAAGATTTTGAGACTTTTGGGGTTTACTTTTATACGTGCAATGTTGTTGGCTAAAATAAAAGGCTCACCGTCTACATGTGCAATATTGTTTCCTAAAAGTAGTTCAATTTCATTAAATGAAAGAATTTGTACATTTTTAGAGTGGTGAATTTTACCTGTAAAAAAACGAATTAAATCAGGAAGCATTTTCATCATTGAAGTCTTTTTAAGCAGCAAGAGCTCCATTTTACCATCCTTCAAATCCGAAAGCGGAGAGATTTTAAAACCATTGCCGAATTGTGAAGCATTTGCGACTGAGGTCAAAAGCAAGTTAGATGCTTCTTCATCTTTTTCAAGATTAAATCGCACCTTTTGAGGAGTATACTTTTTAAACTCATTCATGACCAGTTTAATATAAGATCTAAATCCTCTTTTATGATAGTTGTCAAATTTGTGTGCGATATGTGCATCAAAACCAAATCCGCAAACATTTATAAAAGGATGGCCATTGAGAAGCCCCGTATCAATAATAGTTTCACTGCAAGCATTTATTCTTTTTACCGCTTTCTCGATATTTAATGGAATGTTGAGGTGTCTTGCAAAACCATTTCCTGATCCACAGGGGATAATAGCCAAATGCGTTTGTGTGTGAATCAGACTTTTTGCTACCTCGTGAATGGACCCGTCTCCACCAACAGCGCAGACGATGTCAAAATTATTATCTACAGCATTTTGAGCAAGCGTTGTGGCATGACCTTTATATTCTGTAAATTTAATATCTATCTCAAATGATGAGGTGTCAATATTTGCATGGATAATTTTTGGAATGTTGGTCTTCTTCGATACGCCTGAAATGGGGTTGATGATAAAGCAAATTGATTTTTTCATTTTATCATTGTCTTGTTTTTAATCAAATCGTTATTGTATCGTTGAATTAAGGCCTTTAGATGGTTAGTAATCCTGATTCGGTCTTTTTTATCGATTTTAAGAGGTATATGTAAATCCTTATTCGATGTACTGTTATAAAATACGGGCTCATTACCTTCGACATAAGTTACCATATATTTATCTATGAAAAAGTAATAAACACCCTCAAGATAGTTTATGG
>JBILIM010000355.1:0-2732 GCA_044349985.1 Crocinitomicaceae bacterium | reverse complement strand
CAAAATAAATTACTGAAGGTGGCTATTAGTACAATAGCCACCTTTTTTATTTGTTTCAATCGACCTAGGACATCTGGCTAGCTTCCAAATAGTTCAAGTCTTTCCCAAATGTTTCTTTCAATTTTGATAGACTGAACAAGGCAAAACCTATACAAATCGCACCCACGCACAACGCCGACCAATCCTTTTGCACATTTACAGAAAGGAGTAAACCAAATAACAAGGTTATTAAATTAACAGAGCCGCGAACAAAATTAGGGACTGTATTGGCTGTGGTTGAGCGAATGTTTGTTCCAAATTGCTCAGCAGCTATCGTTACAAATATTGCCCAATAGCCTGTTGCTGCACCCAAGAAGAAGCAACATAAATAATACGTTTCCTTAGTTGCACCATCTATTCCAAACAGGAATATCAAAGTGAGAATAAATGACAAAAGCAAATAAATGAAAACGACTTTTTTTCGACTTTTTAAAATTTGACTCAGAAAACCTGAAATTAAATCCCCGACCGAAAGTCCAATATAAGCATAAGTTACAGCCTGTGCATTCACAACACCATGAATGCCTAACATTGGCGCAAAATCGTTTTCTGAATTCATGATAAGAAGTCCAATTACGAACCATACCGGTATGCCTATTATAATACAATGTAAATACTTTGTAAAATTCTGTTTGTTCGAAAAAAGCAATCTTATATCCCCTTTTCTTACCATTTTATTTGATTTAGCTTCTTGGTAAAACCCAGATTCAATAGTTCCAACTCGGAGCAATAGAAGCATTAATCCAAGGATACCACCAATAATGTAAGCGACCTGCCAATTCTGAAAACTTACCCCAAAAATATCCGTTAAAAAATGGCCGATTGAAGCACCTTTGCTACCTACCAATGACGCGACAACGGCTCCAAGAGCACCAAAAGTGACTATGATCATTGTACCATACCCCCTTTTTTCTTTGGGCATCATTTCTGAAATTAATGTAATCCCCGCACCAAGTTCACCTGCCAATCCGATTCCTGCAATAATTCTCACAACTGCATAGGTAGGGATATCCGTTACAAAGGCATTGGCAAGATTTGCCAAAGAATATAAAAGAATAGAACCGAATAAAACTTTCAATCTGCCTTTTTTGTCCCCGAGTATTCCCCAAATTAAACCGCCCATCAGCATTCCAAGCATTTGCATGTTAAACAAAAACTTACCGGTTTCTGATATCGTGTCTTTCGATGCTCCCTGCATAATATCATGTAAACTTTCTGATTTAACTACTGCGAAGAGCGTTAAATCATAGATATCAACAAAATAACCTAAGGCAGCGACAACGATTAAAAAAACAATCTGTGATTTCTTTTGCATTATAAGGACTTGATATTACGAAGATAGAATTTATTCTTTCTTGAAATCAATCCTATGATTCCCATAACAAAACTGGAAAAGTAAAATTTAGATTTATGGCGCTAGATTTACTAAATTTACAACTCATGAACAACGATGAGATATACATGCAGCGGTGTATTGATTTGGCCCGTTTAGGATCAGGTCGTGTGGCTCCAAATCCAATGGTTGGTGCAGTACTTGTTCATGAAAATCAAATAATTGGAGAAGGATATCACCAAAATTTCGGGGAAGCCCATGCTGAAGTCAATGCAATTGATTCTGTTCAGGATAAAATGCTTTTGAAAGACGCGACATTATACGTCTCACTTGAGCCATGTTCGCATTTTGGAAAAACGCCACCTTGTTCCAATTTAATCATTCAACATCAAATTAAAAAAGTAGTTATTGGAACCAAAGATACCCATGCAAAAGTAAATGGTGGAGGAATTGAACGTTTAAAAAAGGCCGGGATTGAGGTTATTGTTGGAGTTCTTGACAAGGAATGCCGTGAACTGAATAAACGTTTTTTCACCTTTCATGAAAGACAAAGACCCTATGTAATTCTAAAATGGGCCCAATCTGCCGACGGTTATTTAGATAAAGTAAGGTCTCCTGAAGAAAAAGGTATCCATTGGTTATCTTCCCCTGAAACAAAAATACTTGTACACAAATGGCGATCGGAAGAACAAAGCATTATGGTGGGCAGAAAAACCGTTCAAAACGACAATCCGTTTCTTACGGTTCGAGAATACAGTGGTAATAATCCCATTCGAATTATAATAGACGCACAATTGCAAGTTCCCGATAACTTAAATATATTTTCATCAGATGCCCAAACATTAGTTTTTAATCGTATAAAGAATGACGAAAGAGAACATATCGAGTGGATTAAGCTCAACGAAACCAATGTCGAAACCATATTAAATGAATTGTACAAGAGAAACATAACATCTGTATTTGTTGAGGGAGGCAGCCGGACATTACATTATTTTATATTCGGAAACGTTTGGGATGAAGCCCGCGTCATTGTAGGAAAAACAAAACTCAATGAAGGCACTCGAGCGCCCTTTATTTCAAAAGTACCAAACAAAGCCATTCCATTTAGTACGGATATGATTTATTATTACACCAGAAAATGATACCATTACTCTGCTCCATTTTAGCATCCACATCCATTTTTGTTCTATTCAAGCTTTTTCCAAAATTCAAAATTGACACCTTTCAAGCAATCGTTTTTAATTACATTACTGCATTTATTTCCGGAATGGTATTGTTCGGAAATGATTTTGAAATAAATGCATTAAGTAAAGGCTATTGGATTTATTACTGTATAGCAGCCTCCATACTGTTCATTTCT
>JBILIM010000354.1:0-2733 GCA_044349985.1 Crocinitomicaceae bacterium | reverse complement strand
CAGAACGAAAAATAAGCACCTCTCCTTCTGGCGTTCGATTGGCCTTTAGTCCTTCGAAAATGGATTGACCATAATGCAGCGCTGAAGTAGCGGGATGAATACTGATTGCTTCAAAAGGTAAAACCTCGGGTTGCTTCCATTCCCCGTCAGCATAATCCATGACCAACATGTGATCTGAGAATATTTTTCCGAAAGGTAAATTCTCCCAATCAACATCATTCCAATGAGAATGATTCGTTCTTGTAACCTTTATTGCAGTTGTATCCACTGACATAGCACTGAAATTAGACGCGAATATAAACAGAATGATTGAGCATTCAAATTCTCAATGGTGAATAATAAAAATTTATTTTGAGTACATTTGAAAGGTTCACAAAATGAAAAAAAGCAAACAATTACTTCGAGAGAAATGGGGTTTTGAGGATTTTCGTCCTGGACAAGAAGCGATTGTTAATGATGTTATTAATGGATATGATGTTTTAGCAATTCTGCCCACCGGAGGAGGAAAATCGATTTGTTTTCAAGTTCCGGGCTTAACCAGAGAGGGCATAACATTGGTAATATCCCCTTTAATTGCTTTGATGCAAGATCAGGTTGCGAATTTACAATCAAAAGGTATTCGTGCTGCAGCGTTGGTGAGCGGGATGTCCTACAAACAGGTTGACATCATTCTGGACAATGCCAAATTTGGTGGTTTAGATTTTCTTTATACCTCACCCGAACGTACTTTATCAGCGCTTTTCATTGAACGATTCAAACAAATGAATGTTGGATTAATTGTAATTGATGAAGCACATTGTATTTCAGAATGGGGCTATGATTTCCGTCCTTCATTTCAGGCGCTCAAAAATTTAAGAACTTTTCATCCTGACACACCTATGATTGCTTTAACGGCAACTGCAACCCAATTGGTACAGGAAGATATTGTTACGCAATTGAATTTAAAAAGTCCCAAACTTCATATTTCCAGTTTGAATCGGCCCAATTTGTTTTACGAATCCTATCATGTAGCCAATAAAACACAAGAAATCTTAACCTTTTGTAAAAAACATTCTGATAAACAAGGGATCTTTTATTGCCAAACTAGAAAAAGTGTAAAAGAACTGACCTCATTACTTCATTCCCAGCGCTTTGAGGTAACCATGTATCATGGAGGGATGTCAAAGGAGGATCGTGATTTTAACCTAAAATCATGGTTAACTGAGAAAAAGAAAATTATGGTTGCAACCAATGCTTTTGGTATGGGTATCGACAAGCCAAATGTAAGGTACGTTATTCATTATGAATTTCCTGATTCACTTGAGGCCTATTATCAAGAGGCAGGAAGAGCAGGAAGGGATGGAGATGAAGCCAGAGCTATAGTTTTCTGGGAAAAAGGAGATAAAGAAGAACTAAGAGCACGTGTTTCGGTAAGGTTTCCGGAAATTGACTTGGTAAAAAAGTGCTATTTTGGAATGTGCAACTTTTTACAAATTGCTATTGGTTCAGGTCAAAATGAAAATTACAGCTTTGATTTCCAATTATTTTGTAAAAACTACAAATTAGACATACAAACTACCTATCACGCGCTTAAAATTCTTGAAAGTAACGACACCATAACTTTCAACGAGGACATAAACCATTCAACACGAATCAAATTCATCATTGGAGGCACTGTCTTATACCATTTCCAGGTTAATCATCCGAAATTGATTCCCTTAATTGAACTGCTCACGCGTCGTTTTCCGGGAATTTTCGATTACTACTTTGACATCAGGGAAAAATCAATAGCTCACGATTTAAAAATTGATGAAAAGCAATTGATAACCCATTTAAACTTTCTTGAAAAATACGGTGTAATAGACGTATCATGGAAAAGCAGTTTACCCATTGTGACTTTTATTGAAAACCGGGTTCCGGATAATTATTTTTCGATTTCAAATGAAAAATATACACATCGAAAAAATAACGCTTTAAAAAAATTAAACGCTGCAATTGAATATCTTGAAACACGGAATTGCAGAACCGCTTTTTTATCGAATTATTTTGATCAAATTCAAGGGGATTGTGGATACTGTGACAATTGTTCTAAACAACTAAGAATTCAAGAACAAGGGATGTCTATTGAAGAACACATTATTGCATTACTTCGCGATACGCAGACTTTTCAAGACCTTTTAGAATCCTTAAAACTAGACCAAGAAATCTTAAAGATTGAATTGAACAAATTACTGCTTGACGGACGTATACTTTTCGAGGACAATAAGTTCCAAAGAAAGCACTAATTAGTTCTTCTTTTGGAAACTAGACTTCAGTTCCTGAATTTCTTTTTGAAGCTGTTGCATACTCTTTCCCAATTCCGCATCATCTGGTCGAACCTCTGGCAGTTCTGGGGAAATATAATTTACAAATTTCCAAATTTCCAAAACCTCGTTGGCGTTCACCAAATAGGGCTTATAAAAAGTGTTTGTAGAGCATAATTGAAACGCCTGTTGGGACTCCAATAAATTGTGAACAACCTTAAACACGATACCGTCATCTTTAGTAATAACGATGCACGGAGTGCCCGAACGAATGGTCATCCAGTTTTGGACATATTCTCCAACTACATAAGACCCTTCTACCACTGGGGGCATGGAATCTCCTTGAATTGGAAATGAACGATACTTTTTACTTTTCGATAAAAAAGGAAGATGAAAAGTAGGTAAAATCTTTATGTAGTCTGGGTCTGCATAACCAGAGGTATAACCTGCA
>JBILIM010000353.1:0-2735 GCA_044349985.1 Crocinitomicaceae bacterium | reverse complement strand
CTTAAAAAAATGCAAACACACCTGATCAGTAATAGCGTATAAGATTACTCCTGAAAATAAGAAAACGATAAAATTTCTTGAATCCAAGGTCCTCCAAGCTACAAACAGAATGATAGAAAGCGGAACAATCCAAAACAACTTAGACGAAACAAACCACATGACTTCATCCCAAAATGGATTGTTAGCGCTATTTACTGCTAAAACAATTGTTTTATCAATACCGTACAAAAAATCATTCATGGTTTAAGGACTTCCAAATGGTATCTTTCAACTCCACGAGACCTTCTTGATTTATAGACGAAATGAACAAAAATGGAATTTTGGGAAGATCTTTACTGATTTCATTTTTAAGCTCTTGATCGAGCATATCTGACTTTGAAATGGCTAATATTCGCTCTTTGTGAAGTAATTCGGGATTGTACTGCTTCAACTCATTGACAAGAATTTTATATTCTTTATGAATATCGTCGCTATCTGCTGGAATTAAAAAAAGAAGCAAGGAATTGCGTTCAATGTGTCGCAGGAATCGTAAACCCAAACCTTTTCCTTTGTGGGCGCCTTCAATAATCCCAGGTATATCAGCCATAACAAATGATCGGTAGTCACGATAAGAAACAATGCCTAAATTGGGTCTAACAGTGGTGAACGGATAGGCTCCAATTTCCGGCTTCGCGGCTGACAGAACAGAAAGAAGTGTGCTTTTACCAGCATTTGGAAAACCTACCAAACCAACATCAGCCAAAACTTTAAGTTCAAGAATTTTCCATCCTTCTTGACCTTCTTCGCCTGGTTGCGCATAGCGAGGCGTTTGATTGGTCGCCGATTTGAAATGATTGTTTCCTAAACCACCTCTTCCACCAGGCTGTAAAATTCGCTCTTCACCATCCTCAGTTATTTCAAAAAGTACCTCGCCTGTTTCTTCATCCTTAGCCAATGTACCCAACGGAACCTCTATATATTCATCCTTTCCTTGTGAACCTGTCTGTAAATTTCCTGATCCGTGAGCACCATGGCCGGCTTTCACATGCTTCTTAAATTTCAAATGCAAAAGCGTCCACAATTGCGCATTTCCTCTTATGATTATGTGTCCACCACGACCGCCATCTCCACCATCTGGGCCTCCTTTAGGTATGTATTTTTCACGTCGAAAATGGGTAGAACCTCCTCCTCCATTTCCTGATGTGCAATGTATTTTTACGTAATCAACGAAATTATCTGACGCCATACTTTCAGGAGGAAATTAATGTGAAAATGTTAATTTATAAGGTATCAATTGCTTGATTCAATCGTGCTGTGATTTCATCAATCGTACCTAGACCATCAATAGCAATAAACTTATCTTGGGCCATGTAAAATGATTTTACCGGTGCTGTTTCCTGATTGTAAACTGCAATTCTGTTTTCAATGATTTTAGGATCCGCATCATCGGCTCTACCACTAAATTCTGCTCTTTTCAACAGGCGAACTTTCAGCTCTTCTTCTTCAACCTCAAGGGCAAGCATCACACTGATAGAAGTTCCAAGTTCTGTTAACAATTGATCAAGTGCAGCGGCTTGGGCTTGCGTACGTGGAAAACCATCGAAAATAAAACCTTTACAAGAGGGATGATTCAAAACCTCAGCACGAAGCATATTAATAGTTACTTCATCTGGCACCAATTGACCTTTGTCCATATAGGATTTGGCCAAGTTTCCCAATTCCGTTTCTCTTTTAATATTGGATCTAAAAATATCACCCGTTGATAAATGAATTAAACCATATTTTTCGATTAACCTTTCAGACTGGGTTCCCTTTCCAGCTCCAGGAGGTCCAAATAAAACAATATTCAACATGTTACGATGCTTTTATTTTATATATACAAGGTAAATTTCTTCCTTTTTCGTCATAATCTAAACCATAACCTACAACAAAATCGTTTGGTATTGAAAAGCCGATTATTTCCGGATTTTGTTCACCGCTAAATGCCTCGGGTTTAAACAGTAATGTACAAATCGATGTCGATTTCGGTTTTGATGAAAGCAACAATTTCCTCACCTTACCAATTGTTATCCCCGTATCTACGATATCCTCAACAATAATGACATCCTTACCAGAAATATCAGTGGTTAGGCCAATAATTTCGTCGACTCTCCCTGTTGATTGCATACCTTGATACGAACTCAATTTGACAAAAGTCACTTCACAGGGCACGCTTACTTTTTTAATCAAATCAGACGCAAACATGAATGCACCGTTGAGAATTACGATAAAAACAAGATTTTTATTCTGATAATTCGAATTAATGTTTTCCGCAAGCTCATTTATGCGAGCGTGAATCTTCTCCTCAGAAAGGTAACTTTCAAAATATTTATCGTTGACCTGTATCACTATTTAAATATCTTGTCAACAAAGTTACGATTAATTTGAGAATAAAGGAGAAGCGTCTTAAACAAGGTCTCGAAAAAGCAACTTATATTTGAACATGGAAACAAATTGGACAACAAAAGACCTTAAAATTGGCATCGTCGGTGGAGGTCAATTGGGAAGAATGTTTATTCAAGAAGCCATTAGTCTGGACCTTGATATTTCCATTCTGGACAGTGATTCCGAAGCTCCTGCGAAAGCCATCGCAAAATCATTTACACAAGGGAGTATTACAGATTATCAAAGTGTTCTTGAATTCGGAAAAACAAAGGATGTTATCACGGTAGAAATCGAAAATGTAAGTGTAGAGGCATTAGAAGAACTCGAAAAAA
>JBILIM010000352.1:0-2738 GCA_044349985.1 Crocinitomicaceae bacterium | reverse complement strand
GATTTGTAAATTTACAATTGGCATTTGCCACTTAAACGAATTAAACAATAAGCTATGAATAGAAACAAAATTATCATTGGATCAGTTACTGTTTTGGCAGTGGTCACAATGTTTGCCGTTTCACCTTGGATGGAATCGCGTAAAACGGGTTCTTACAAAAAGCAAAATCTAACTTCAATTCAACAACAATCCGCAGATGATGCTCAAACTTGGTTAAGAGCAAGATACATCGATCAGGAAACTGGACTTCCTGTAACTGCAGAGAAGCTTGAACAAATTCGAAAGGAAATTGCTAAAAGTCCAAGAAGTAAAAACATTGCTTTTATCGAGCAAGGACCTGATAATATTGGTGGTAGAACAAGAGCTATTCAAATCGACGGAACCAACAATAATAGACTATGGGCTGGAGGCGTTTCCGGAGGTCTGTTTGTTTCGGAGAACCGAGGTAATAACTGGACGCGCGTTAATTCATACATCGATGCAGGAGCTTCACCCTTTATTTCAAGCATGACACAAACGCCAAATGGGGTTTTGTATGTTGCTACCGGATCTAATCAAGAGTTCTGGAATGGAAATGGTGTTTGGTACTCCGAAAATTTTGGAAGCACCTGGACTAAAATTCCTGGCACTGCAAATTGCACGGAGATTGTTTCATCTGAAGTAGACAATTATGTTTGGATGGCGACCTCATCAGGTTTGAAAAAATGGCAATTGGGGGATGCAAGTGTAACGAGTATAACGGTAACTACCGGAACTTGTAATACGTTGCAAATGTCGAAAGATGGTCAGGTTTTGGTTGCCGCTTTTGGTTCCAATAAAACTTATATTTCTAACGATGGCGGACAAAACTGGGCTGATAAATCAGGATCAGGAGCAGGTGTTGTACCAACAGGTGCCCCACGTATTGAATATGCTATTTCTTCAGAACGCGTAAATGGCAACTATTCGATTTATGCATCAAGAACCAATTCAAACCTTTCAGGAATGAATGTTTCACACGACAATGGTAATACATGGTTTCAATTCGTTGGAGCCTCAGGTACTCCAAGTAACCTAGACATATATAGAAATCAAGGAACCTACAACTCTATCTTAAGCGTTGACCCGAGTGATAATGAGCGCTTATTAATTGGTGGTATAGATGTTTGGCAATGGAAACAAACCGTTAACAATCCGCCATCAGGAGGTTTTGAAAAATTATCACAATGGTTCGTTGCACCTTTCTCTACCATATATGCACATGCTGACCAACATGAAATGAAATGGGATGCTCTTGATAGACTTTATATTGGTAACGACGGTGGTGTTGGTGTATCGGATGATTACGGTACAAACTGGTACCCATCGAACAGAGGATATAACGTTACTCAATTCTATGGTATTGCATTTGACCGTGACGGTTCCGTAATGGGTGGTACTCAAGACAACGGTACATTGTACAACAACCACACTTTATCTACTTTCCAAGAATTTAGAGAAGTTAATGGTGGAGATGGTTTCGAGTGTGAAATATCATTCTTTAATCCACGAGTAATGTTCTCATCTGTTTATTACAATACTATTTCTAGATCTGGAGACGCAGGTTCAACATGGAGCTCATTTGTACCAACACTTCCTGGAACATATGATCCTGCAGGTAATGAAGGTAATTTCCACCCTTTCCATACTGAATTTGTAATGGCTGAATATTACGACTTGAATTCTAAAGACTCTGTTGTATTTATTCCTACGAAAAATTACGCGGTTGGCGATTTGGTGAAAGTTCCAAGTATGGCTACAGGAGATACAATGAGCTTTACAGCAACTACTCCTCTATTTTTCGATGATACCTTAAATTACGACCCAACATTGACTGTGAATGATGTATCCGTAATAAATTCATTGAACAATCAAACAGTTTATTTAGGAAATTATACATGGACGCCGTTTTTAAGTGCTTCAGGGACTAACCCTCCAACTATTGGCGATTCTTTATTGGTTAATTTCCCTACGGGTGCCGATACAGTAGTTGTTGGTAGTTTAGGTACTTACGAGCATTTTTATGCATTGAATCCGTCTACTGGTGAGTCTTACAGTTTAGGAAATGATACGGTTGCATTTAACATTTCTTGGGACACATTAGTAGTTCAAGATCCCTACCAATCTTGGTTTTTGATGTATGTAAATGCTAATGGTGGTGAACTTTGGGGTACTCGAAATGCATTACGATTGGCGGCTGCTGATGAAAATTGGGTAATTGTCGCCAAAGGAATTGGTGGTGGCTTATTCAGCAATGTAGATATCGAATTCAGTAGGGATTTAAATAAATGTTATGTAAGTGCTGGAAGTGGCGTTTGGCGAATTGACAACTTAGGAGACATCTATAATTCTGATCCTAATTTTGAAACTAAGGCTGGTTACCACGGTACAGGATTAAACTCTGTTCCAACTGCCACCGTCAGAACAAAAATAACAAATACCAATTATGAAGGTATTGCATTAAATCCAAACAATTCAAATGACCTCGTATGTTTTGCTGGATTTGGTGGATCAAACAAAAGATCATTGAATGCTGGTACATCTGCAACTCCAAACTTCACAACATTACCAGCTATTCCGGGTTCTCCTGCTTGTTACGATGGTATTATTGACAGAGATGATTCTGAAATATTAGTAGTTGGAACATCAGAAGGAGTTTGGGTAACTGAAGATGGTGGTGGTCTTTGGGAAAATGCTTCTACAGGATTCGAAGGCACACC
>JBILIM010000351.1:0-2745 GCA_044349985.1 Crocinitomicaceae bacterium | reverse complement strand
TAAGGTAGACGTGAATATAATTGGAACATCATTAAAGGGAGCCAATTGCTCTCGGATTTTCTCTTCATAGCGCAACATGGTATTTTGATCCTTTTCCACCAAATCCCATTTGTTTACCAAAACCACGGCACCTTTCGAGTTTTTTTCGATGATGTAGTAAATGTGAAGGTCTTGTTTTTGCAAGCCTTCTTCAGCATCGATCATAAAAACACAAACATCTGCATTTTCAATCGTTCGCACGGATCGTAAAACAGAATAATACTCAATGTCTTCGGTGACCTTGGCTTTTTTTCTAATTCCAGCGGTATCGATCAATAAAAAATCAAAACCAAAAGCTTTATAGCGCGTATTGATGGAATCACGTGTAGTACCCGAAATGTTCGTAACAATATTGCGTTCCTCACCAGTTAGTGCATTAACCAGTGAAGATTTCCCAACGTTTGGTCGACCAACGATTGCAATTCTCGGAAGATCATCCTTTTCGTTTACCGATTCATCATTCTTATCGAAATATTTGGTGATTTCGTCCAGCAATTCACCTGTTCCCGAACCATTTGCCGCAGACAAATCAAAAACGTCACCTAAACCAAATTGGTAAAACTCTGCAGAAAGGCCAATTCTGTCGTTGTTATCCACCTTATTTGCAGCAATAAGCACAGGTTTTTTAGCTTTTCGGAGCAACTGTGCCACGGTTTCATCTAAATCTACGATACCCGCCATTACATCGACCATGAACACAATAACGGTTGCTTCTTGTATGGCAATTTCTACTTGCTTGCGGATTTCACCTTCAAAAATATCATCCGAACCCTTGACGTATCCGCCGGTATCAATAACGGAAAACTGAATACCGTTCCATTCACCCTTGCCGTACAAGCGATCGCGTGTGACACCGCTTATTTCTTTAACAATTGCATTTCTGGATTCGGTTAGACGGTTAAAAAGTGTTGATTTTCCAACATTAGGTCGTCCTACTATGGCTACTATATTGCTCATTTTTTCGTTGCTGCGCTACCTGAGTTACAATTTGTAACCGTTTAGTAGCCGTATTTCTTTAATTTTAAATCTGTGGATCGCCAATCTTTGTCCACCTTAACATAGGTTTCCAAAAACACCTTTTGGTCGATGAATTTTTGTATTTCGAGACGTGCTTCTCTTCCGATGCGCTTGATCATCTCACCACCTTTACCGATTAAGATTCCCCTTTGTGAATCACGTTCTACAATGATCAAGGCGCGAATTCGTGTAAGTCCAGGTTCTTCAATATACTCTTCAATCTCAACCTGACAACTGTACGGCACCTCTTTTTCGCAATGCAGAAATATTTTTTCTCTGATGATCTCGCTCACAAAGAAGCGCATCGGTCTGTCCGACAATTCTTCTTTATCGTAATAGGCAGGGCTTTCGGGTACCAAGTCTAGAATCCGTTCCCAAACAGCTTGAATGTTAAAGTCGTGCAATGCTGAAACAGGATAAATTTGCGCATTTGGAAGACGTTCTTGCCAATATTTCATACGTTCTTCCACCTGTTCTTGGTTGCTCAGGTCTATTTTGTTTATCAGGCAAAGTACGGGAACCTTCATTTTTTGAATTTTCTCGAGCGTTTCCTGATGGTTCATTTCATTTTCTTTGGTGTCCGTGATGAACAAAAGTACATCGGCATCTTTGAGTGAAGCATTCACATACTCCATCATGGTTTCGTGCAATTTATACGCAGCATTGACCACACCTGGGGTATCCGAAAAAACGATTTGGTAATCTTCATCGTTAACGATGCCTAGAATACGGTGACGCGTCGTTTGCGCTTTCGATGTTACAATAGAAAGTTTCTCACCCACCAAACGGTTCATGAGGGTAGATTTACCCACGTTGGGACTTCCTACAATATTTACGAAACCGGATTTATGCGCCATAATGCTATTCAGATGGCAAATTTACGAAAAAAAGCGGGGTTTAGCTACATGGCAAAGACTTGAGGGCTTAATCAATTTTCAAATATCCAAATCCTTTATAATTTTACCTTCCAAAAATTGGGGCAATGGTTTGGACCACAAGAAAAGTATTTATTTTTTTCTTTTTTATTTCTTTTTCGCAGCTCATTTACAGTCAGTTCGAGGACGGATACAATTTGTATTTATTTGTTTATGAAAGTGATCAAACAGAAACAGGGGCCGGTCATATTGCCATGGCATTTGGGGAAGACACGAGTCATTTGATTTATTACACCAAATACCGCCAACAAGATGGAGGAGGTAGGAAGGTTAAGAATTTGACTTACCATGAAGCTTTAGTTTACGATAAGGATAGTTTAACACATCAAGAACTTCCGCCCTCATTGGTGTTAAAATTGAAAGCAGCGCATCCCGATCTTGAAGAATTGGAAAAACTAAGCGATCATTGGAATTTGAAAGAACCTTGGTCTCTTTTTGTCAACAATTGCACGGATGCGGTGAAACGCGTTCTAAGAGCTACTAAAATTAATCCGGGATTGGCATTTTTAATCAGTACCCCAAATGAATTGGTTGAGGATTTAATCTACCACAATGCCTCGCGATTTAAACAAAATGAGTTTGTTGTTTTGCATGGCGATTTGTGTTTCTACCTCAAAAATGAACGGAATGCCGTTCCTCAAGCGCTCTTTGGGAAAAGACAAAAAAGAAACCAACCAGCAGATGGCGATTGTTATTGATTGGAATTATTCACAGCCAAAAACGAATCACAACTGAAGAAGAGGAAAATGTTAAT
>JBILIM010000030.1:0-10393 GCA_044349985.1 Crocinitomicaceae bacterium | reverse complement strand
AAATTGTTATTGACAGCATTTCAAGAGGACTTTCCAGATATTCCTATAACCAGCATTGACGGCTATACGTGGAAACAAACTACTAAGAATGATGGTATTCACAAAGCTGCATTGGGGATTTCTGACCTAACCGAAAGGGTTCCGGTTATCGACAAGCGAACGGAATTTGCGCTGCCGGTAAAAAAATACGGATTTGTTGCCCCCACCGATTTCCCTTATGAATGGAAATACGAAATGCGATTTCAAAACAAAGAAAAAGGTAAATATCGCATTCTGGTCATCCGCGATTCCTTTGGAGATGCCATTCAACCCTTTTTAAAAGAAGCATTTGAAGAAAGCGTTTTTATTTTCGACAACTGGAAATATAAAATGGATAAGGAAATTATAGAAAGAGTGAAACCTGATATTGTCCTCTATATTTCACTAGAATCTCATTTGAACAATTTCTTGCAGGAACCATAATTTCACAGAAACCATTTCGATCAAAATTAGGGCCTCATAATTTAAGATTTTCAATCAAAAGAAAGACAATGTTCTTATCTTTGTTAAATATGCAAGCTGTAGAAGAAATCATCGATCCCATTCGCTTTGAAATTGCAGAATTTGAGCAACGTTTCAAACAAAGTATGCAGTCCACAGCGCCACTTTTGGATAAGGTAACACACTACATTATTAAAAAGAAAGGTAAACAAATTCGACCAATGTTTATTTTCCTTACCGCCAAAATGTTAGGAGAGGTTAACGATAAAACTTATGACGCTGCCATCCTTGCAGAATTGCTGCATACAGCAACTTTGGTGCATGATGATGTGGTAGATGATGCTAACGAAAGAAGAGGATTCTTCTCTGTAAATGCCCTTTGGAAAAATAAAATCGCAGTTTTGGTCGGTGATTACATGTTATCCAAAGTACTCATTCTTTCCATTGAAAAACAAAATATTCGACTCCTAGAAACGGTTGCACGTGCTGTGAGAGAAATGAGTGAAGGTGAATTGCTACAAATTGAAAAAGCAAGAAAAATGGATATTACAGAGGAGGTCTACTTTGAAGTTATCCGTCAAAAAACAGCTTCCTTAATCGCTACGTGTTGCGAAGCTGGAGCGATTTCAGTGAATCGTGCAGATATGGAAGAGCAAATGCGCAAATTTGGCGAATTAACCGGTCTTGCATTTCAAATCAAAGACGATATTTTTGATTATGGCATGCCGGGAAACATCGGAAAACCAACCGGGCTGGATATTCGAGAGCGCAAAATGACATTACCTCTGATATATGTCCTCAATAATGCGCCAAAGAATGTGCGTAATGAATTGATCAACATCGTTAAAAATAAAAATGAAAATCCGAATCAAGTCGCTCGAGCAACAGCATTGGTTATTGAACATGGCGGTATTGACTATGCTTACAAAAAAATGAAAGCAATCCAAGTTGAAGCCTTGAACCTCTTAAGCGAAATTCCTGACTCCAAAGCTAAGCAATCCTTAATTGGACTTCTCGAATATACTATTGAACGCCAAAAATAAAACCTGATGAATAAACTATTTTACGCCCTGTTCATTATTAGCATTACCGTCTCGTGTGGTGAAGATTCAAAAACTAAAAAACAAATTGCTCCCGAAAAAGAGGAAAATTTAGTTGAAATGAAGGATGGAATGTACATTGAATGGTATCCTGGAAAAAAACAGGTTAAATTCAAAGGACCGCAAGATGAAAATAAAAAGAGACACGGCATTTGGAAATTCTATTCCGAAACAGGAAATGAACTTTCATACACCGTTTATGAGCATGGTCTAAAGACTGGACATACCATCGTTAAATATCCAAATGGCACAATACATTATACAGGAGAATACCGAGATGACAAAGCAGTTGGTGTGTGGAAAATATACGACCCAAATGGAAAACTAAAATCAGAAGTGAACAAAGGCCAGTAAAATGTCGAAAATCCCCCCGCATATTATTGATGAAATCATGCAGACTTCTAAAATAGAAGAGGTCATTGGGGAATTCGTTCAACTTAAAAGGGCAGGTTCAAATCTTAAAGGTTTAAGTCCATTTACCGATGAAAAAACGCCTTCATTCGTAGTTTCTCCTGCAAAACAGATTTTCAAATGCTTCTCAACAGGAAAAGGAGGCACAGCGGTTACCTTTTTAATGGAAAAGGAACACTATTCCTACCCCGAAGCATTGAAATGGCTGGCTGACAAATACGGAATCGCCATACCGGAAGATCAAGCACCAACACCCGAACAACTTGCGGCGTATTCTGAAAAAGAAAGCCTTTATATCATCAATGAATTTGCAAAAAATCACTTCGCTGAAAATTTAATACAAACCAATGAAGGCATCAGTATTGGCCTAAGTTATTTTGAGGAACGGGGGTTTAGAAGGGATATCATTGAAAAATTCCAATTGGGTTATTGCCTAAATACAGGTGACGACTTTTATAAATCTGCTACGGAGAAAGGTTATAAACTCGATTATTTAGAGAAAATTGGTTTGGTTAAAAGTAAAGAAAACCGCCATTTCGATTTTTTTAAAGGACGCGTTATGTTTCCAATTCACAGTATTTCTGGGAGGGTACTGGGCTTTGGTGGACGAACCTTACTGAGTGACAAGAAAATTGCAAAATACTTCAATTCTCCTGAAAGTCCAATATACAATAAAAGCGAAATTCTATATGGGCTTTTCTTTGCCAAAAACGATGTCATAAAATACGATAATTGCTACTTGTGTGAAGGGTATACCGATGTGATAAGTATGTATCAAGCAGGTATTCACAATGTTGTATCTTCCTCAGGTACATCCTTAACGAAAGAGCAAATCAAATTAATTCGTCGTTACACCCAAAACATTACCATTCTTTTTGACGGAGATGCTGCGGGAATAAAAGCATCTTTTAGAGGAATTGACCTTATTCTTGAGGAAGGAATGAATGTTAAGGTTGTTTTATTCCCGGATGGCGAAGATCCAGATTCGTTCTCTAAACGTTCTTCTACAGCTGAACTTGAGGACTACCTCAAAACGCATACACAAGATTTTATCTCTTTCAAATCAGATATCTTACTGAAAGACAGTAAAAACGATCCCATTAAGAAAGCAGGGTTGATTCGTGAAATTGTGCAATCTGTTGCTTTGATACCGGATCAAATTATGCGAACAGTGTACACGCAGCAACTTGCCGAACGCTTTGATTTGGACGAACAAATACTGGTTGCTGAACTTATTAAATTTCGGAGAAATACAATTGTTCGTCAGAATGATGCCCCAGAACTAATGGATTTGCCTGTTGTTAAAGAGCAACCTCAAAATGTAGGGTTAACCCCAAATACAAGTCTGCAGCCAAAAACAATTACTGAGGACGACGAATATGAGTTGATACGTATCATGATAAAATACGGTACGTACCTCATCAATGTAGAGCAAATTGATGACTCCGGTAAAAAAATAGACACTGAAACAAGTGTAATTGAACTTATTCACCATGAGATGGACAAGGATGAATTGACTTTTTCATCTGCTGTACACGAAAAAATATATGCCATTTTCCTCGAAGGCCTTGAACAAAAAACCTTATATTCATCAAGTTATTTAATACGACTTGAGGACCAGGAAATTGTAAGTTTTGTGACCGAAATAGAAGCCGATAACCATGAGCTGAGTTCCAAATGGATGAGCAATTACAATATTGCTACACGAACCGAACTCGACCGTTTACAAGAAACAGTTATGCAAGCAATTTATCGTTTTAAAGCTTTTAAAGTAACGTCCTTCATCGAAAAAATTCGAATTCAACTGGAATCCAATGAAAATCTCACTCAGGAAGAATTAATGGATTTGTTGGCACAACAGATGGCCTATGAGAAAATAAAAATGATTTTTGCCGAAAAACTTGGTCGAACCATTCTAAGATAAAACTGATGCTAAAAGAAACACTTTTTAATCTCGGACCTTACAACATTTGTTTATTAAACATACTCCTGTTTTTGCTGATTTTTGTGGTAGCCGTTGCAATGAGACGTATACTCCACAGACGTCTAAAGCAATCGTTCAAAAATGCAAACATTACGATAGATGAAAGACTCTCCAATTGGTTAAAATTGATCAGTCAAAGTGTGTATTTGATTGCAGTGTATATCGCCATTTTGAGTTTTAACATCAACAATGAGAACGTAACATTTGGTGATTTTCTCAATTTTAAAATCATTGAATCCGATTATTTCGTTTTAAGTTTCTATCATATTTTGGTGATTATTGCCATATTCTTTGGAGCAAAGATGGCGCTGAATCTTACCCGAATATACATCAACAAAAAGATAGGTCAGAAATCAGAATACACACCGGGCACAGAATTCGTTTATGTTCAACTCGCGAAATACATCATCTATATTTTTGCGATCATGTTTAGTTTACGTGCAATAAATGTAGACTTAACGCTTCTACTCACCGGTTCTGCAGCGCTATTGGTCGGAATTGGACTTGGACTGCAAGATGTATTTAAAGATATATTCTCAGGAATCGTTTTACTTTTTGAAGGCAATGTTCGTGTTGGTGACATCGTTGAAATATCGAATGGTGGCAAAACAGAACCGATTGTCGCTAAAATCCTTAAAATCAATGTGCGAACTACTCAAATTGAAACTCGAGATGGCAATGTGCTGATTCTCCCCAATGCCAAATTGACACAAGAGTTCATCGAAAATTGGAGTCACGGCTCAAACCTTACGCGTTTCAAAATAAACCTGACTGTAGAATACGGAAGCAACGTCGAATTGATTAAATCCATAATGGTAAAAGCCGCCATATCGCATCCAAGGGTTCGAATGCACGAAGAATTAAATGTTCGCTTAGCCAACTTTGGAAGCAACGGTTTAGAACTTGAACTCATTTTTTGGGCGGATCAAAACTGGGACATCAACAATTACAAATCCGAAATACGTTTTGAAATTGATCGTCTTTTTAGAGAGAATCATATTACCATTCCTTTCCCGCAATCGTTCGTGCACGTTAAAAATGCTTAGGTTTGATTCAAAAAAGGTAACTCCTCGATCAGATGAAGAAATTACCATTCATAGTATCGCTTCTCTTTTTGCAAATAAATAGTTCCTTTGCCCAAAACGTAGATTTAGGTACTTGGAATATTCTTAACATGAAATACAGTATAAACGATAAATGGAGTGCGTTTGGGGAAGGGCAAATTCGATCATTAAAATTTTACAACAATTTTCATTATTACGAATACAAAGGAGGTGTGAATTTTAAAGCACACAAAAATGCCAATGTAACAATGGGTATCGGAAGTTATCAAACTTTTAAGGAGGGAGGAAATTTTCTGACGCCAAAAAATAATGATGAGTTAAGAATTTGGCCACAAATAACTGTTTTTCAGTCAATAGGTGAATTAAAAATTGAACAACGCTACCGGGCTGAGTTCAGATTCACAAGTTCTGGATACCGGAATCGCTTCAGGTATCGAATTGGCGTGTCGTATCCTTTTGGGAACATGAAAAATAACTTCAAACCTTATGTAATAAGCGCAAGTAATGAACTATTTTTCACGAATAAAGAACCTTATTTTGAAAGAAACAGAATTGCATTGGCATTCAATTACAAGCCATCAAAATCTTCAACGATACAAATTGGTTATATTCATCAATTCGATTATAAAATCAACGATGAAACTGGTCGAGATTTTCTTCAAATTGGATACTATATTGAGTTCAATAGAAATACATCTCAGCCCAATACCAACGAAATTGAAATAAAGGACAACTAATGATTGTAAAAATATGGTGTTTTAAATTTTAACACTCCCAATAAATAGCCATTATCTCAAAAGTTGCAACTTGTATTGCTGTATGGTATTTTCCAATCCAAAATAAAGTGCATCAGAAATTAAAGCATGACCAATTGACACCTCAGCCAGATCTGGAATATGCTTTTTAAAATAATGTAGATTCTGAAGACTCAGATCATGTCCTGCATTGATACCTAAACCCAATTCTCTCGCTTTTTGTGCTGCTAAAACATACGGATTTATGGCCTCATCGGGATTTCTTCCAAAATGCTCAGCATAAGGCCCAGTATAAAGTTCTATGCGATCGGTTCCGGTGTCTGCAGAACGTTCAATTTGTTGTATATCGGTTTCCATAAATATAGAAACACGAACACCCCAGCGCTTCAGTGTAGCGATGGTATCCGAAAGAAAAGAATAATTTTTCACAACATCCCAACCAGCAGATGACGTCAAAACATGCGGCGGATCGGGAACTAAAGTTGCCTGTGCAGGTCTAATTTCTTCGATCAGTTGCATAAATCGATCGTCAGGATAGCCTTCAACATTAAACTCTGTGGTAAGCACCTTGCTCAAATCAAAAACATCTTTTCGCGTAATGTGACGCTCATCTGGTCGCGGATGCACAGTAATGCCATCAGCTCCAAAACGTTCGCAATCCAAAGCTACCTGCACAACATTGGGATTATCTCCTCCTCTAGAATTCCTGAGGGTAGCTATTTTATTCACATTCACGCTTAATTTTGTCATGATAAGGCACAATTTTTGACTGATCAAAAATACAAAGTTCACAAGGATTTTACTACTTTGGCAAGACAAATGAAAGCAATAGAATTAATAACCGAAGAAATCCCTCCTTTAAATCACTTAGATACAGGTGAAAAGGCCCTAATTTGGATGGATGAATTTAAAGTTTCACATCTACCTGTTTTAAAAAACGGAAACTTTGTTGGACTGATTTCAGAGTCAGATATTCTCGACAAAATGAATTTGGATGAAACATTAGACAAATTATTTGACCATTTACCAAGACCTTATGTTTTATCCAGCGCTCACATCTACGAAGTTTTATATAAAATTTCAGAGCATCGCATAAGTGTGCTTCCTATACTTGATGAGCAAGAACATTACATTGGTTGCACGACGGTTTATCACCTCCTCACCCTGATAGCAAATACAGGTAGTATTAAAGAACCCGGGGGAATTATCGTTTTGGAATTAAATGCACACGATTATTCCATGTCGCAAATTGCGCAAATCGTTGAAAGTAACAATGCGAAAATACTCAGTTCGTATATCATGTCGCCTACCGATTCAACGAAATTAGAAGTTACTTTAAAGATAAACCAAATCGAGTTGGGTAGAATTATTCGTACCTTTGAAAGGTATGATTATATCATCAAAGCATCTTACCAAAAAAGTGACGTTGATGACGATATTCAGAATCGTTACGAATCTTTGATGAATTTCTTGAAATTGTAAAATGAACGTTGCTATTTACGGAAAAAAGGTCACAAGACAGAACAGTCAGGTGTTTGAAGAACTTTTGAAGCATTTAAAAGATTTCAATTGGAATCCCGTAATTGAAAAAGAATTGAAGCACCAACTTGAAAGTAAAATCGGTTTAACCCCTAAAACGGATGAATTCACTTCACACAAAGACTTTCATAAAGGAATTGATTTAACCATAAGCATTGGCGGTGATGGTACATTTATTAAAAGTGTAAGTTTTATCCGTGATTCAGGTGTACCCATTTTGGGGATAAATACCGGAAGACTTGGATTTCTTTCCAATATTTCCCAAGACGCACTTTTACATACCATTGAGCACGTAAAAAATAAAAACTTCGAATACCAAAAACGTTCTTTAGTGCGCGTTCAAACCGAAGAAGACCTCTTTGGAGAAGATAATTTTGCACTTAACGAGGTGACCATTCAAAAAAAGGATACCGCATCAATGGTTACGGTGCATGCAGCTCTAGACAACAAATATTTGAACAGTTATTGGGCTGATGGACTCATCGTTTCTACCCCAACAGGATCTACGGCATACAATTTGAGTTGTGGCGGACCAATTGTAACTCCAGGTTGTCTCGTGCACATACTTACACCGATAGCACCGCATAATTTGAATGTCCGACCCGTGGTGGTTCCGGATCACCTTCCAATAAAGTTAAGTATTGAAGGAAGAGGACGAAAGTACCTCATCAGCTTAGACGGAAATTCGAAGAACATTAGCCAAGGTGAGGAAGTATTGGTTACGAAAGCCGAGTTCATGATTAATGTTATTAAATTTGAAGACAACAACTTTTTAGATACCATCCGAAACAAAATGCTTTGGGGTATTGACAAAAGAAATTAAAAACCAGAAACAATTGTTATGAAAAAATCAACTTTAAAAATTGTTCTATCACTTTGCATGGTGATTGCTTTAGGAGCAAACGCTCAAAAGAATTTAACAGACGGGATTTATGCAGAATTCAATACCACAAAAGGTAAAATCATTTGCCAACTGGAATATGAAAAAACCCCAATGACCGTTGCCAATTTTGTTGGACTTGCAGAAGGGAACTTATCGGTATTTGATAGCCTTAGTTTTAACAAACCGTATTACGACGGCGTTATTTTTCATAGGATTATTAAAAACTTTATGATTCAAGGTGGTGATCCTCAAGGTACAGGAATGGGTGGACCAGGTTATCAATTTTACGATGAATTCCATCCAGATTTAGCACACAATAGCAAAGGGATTCTTTCTATGGCCAATTCTGGTGTGGCAACAAATGGTAGTCAGTTTTTTATCACGCACAAAGAGACACCTTGGCTTGACAATAAGCACACGGTTTTCGGTCATGTTGTTGAAGGTTTGGATGTTTTGGACTCCATAGCTGCTGTTAAAACAGGAAGCAATGACAGACCCCTAAACGACGTAGTGATCAATACGCTCAAAATCATACGTGTTGGTTCAGTTGCTAAAAAATGGGACGCAACGCGTGTCTTCAATGACACCTACCAAGCGATGAAACTAGCAATTGCTGAAAAAGCTGCCGCTGAGAAAAAAGCAATTGAAGCCTATAAAACTTCTTTTTACAATGAAGTAAAAAAGACCTATCCAAATGCTATTGCATCGCCTACAGGATTGGTATATGTGATCGAAAAATCGGGTGCAGCGGAAAAAGCTCAATTTGGTCAAATGTTGTCTGTACATTATACCGGAATGCTTTTTAAAGATGGAAAGAAATTCGATTCTTCATACGATCGAAATGAACCTATAGAATTCCCCTATTCAAATGGCGGATTGATTCCAGGATTTTTAGAAGGACTATCCTTAATAGGTCAAGGCGGAAAAGCAAAATTATTTTTACCGTACTTCTTAGCTTATGGTAGTCAAGAAATACCAGGTGTTATTCCTGCGAATTCTGATTTGATTTTTGAAATTGAAATGGTAAGTATTGGCGGAAATGGCGCAGTTCACGAACACCATGAAGGTGACGGACATCAGCATTAAAGCATAAAAATAGTAAAAGGAAGAGGGTTTAATTCGTTGATATTAGACCCTCTTTTTTGTATATTAAACCAATTGAAGAAGGCAATTTGTTTATCCCTAAACTTTTTAAAACAAGACCGCTTTTGATTGGTCGGCTTAGAACCCACACCAAAATACCAACGCTTGTTTTTTTATGTAAAACAAAAAAGTCCCTTTCGGGACTTTCATAAAAGATATTATACCAGATGTTACTCCGTCATGTTTGCGTAAACCTCTGCGCTCAACAACGCATCCATTTCACTTACATCGCTCATTTTCACTTTAATCATCCAACCTTCGCCGTATGGGTCACTATTTACCAATTCAGGATTAGCCTCTAACGCTTCATTGAATTCTAAAATCTCACCACTCACAGGCATGAACAAGTCAGAAACAGTCTTCACCGCTTCAACAGAACCAAAAACCTCCTCCTGAGCAAGCGTCTCACCAACGGTTTCAATTTCTACATAAACGATATCCCCAAGTTCTCCTTGGGCAAAATTGGTAATGCCAATAGTTGCAATGTCACCATCTACGCTGACCCATTCATGGTCTTTCGTGTACTTTAAATGTTGTGGAACGCTCATCGTAATTTTATTTTGAACAAATGTATAATTTTTTCCATGTTTCTTGAAAATTTAAGCAATTTAGTTCTTCACAT
The DNA here is from genome assembly GCA_044349985.1 of Crocinitomicaceae bacterium. GTDB lineage: Bacteria > Bacteroidota > Bacteroidia > Flavobacteriales_D > Crocinitomicaceae > M0103. The sequence goes on along the minus strand of JBILIM010000030.1, from coordinate 412 downwards.
TCTTCAAAATCATTTGATATAGAGCATCTTGTATCAAATAAGTGTTGATAGGTTGTAAACTGAGCGCAAATCCGTGCAATTTTGTTAACTTTGTGCTATGGTAAACCAAGATCAGTTGAAAGATATTTCTGCTCGAATAGAAGCCATATCGAATTATCTTAAAATTCCTGAAAAACGCTTGCAATTGCAAGAAGAAGAACTGAAAACCCAGGACCCTTCTTTTTGGGATGATCCCAAGGTGGCCGAAGCCCAAATGAAATCGATTCGTACATTGAAATTTTGGATAGACGCTTACGATAAGTTGAAATCCATGTTTGACGACACCGAGTTGCTCATCGAATTTGTAAAGGAAGGTGCGGCGGAAGAAACCGAGGTTGACCATGCATACAGAGAGCTCGCCAAAGAAGTAGAG
>JBILIM010000029.1:0-10428 GCA_044349985.1 Crocinitomicaceae bacterium | reverse complement strand
CTTCACTCGAAAATCCGCTTAAGCTGAAAAGAATTTCCAAATTAACAGGCATAAAAATCAATATTGAATAGATGCCACCAATAGATATCGCTAAGCCACGGTTGTTCCGCATAAAGTGAACACTGTCTTTAAGGTTCATCTTCAATCTTTCATAGACATAATCAAGAAAGCTGAATCCATAGTAAAACGACCCAATGATAAAAACAATACTTCTTGCCACCATATGTTTTGCCTCTCCCAAAATGAGTAATGACAGAATAAATACAATTACAAAAAAGAAATATTGCCAAATTAAGTTTCGAAATGATATACGAAGCCCTCGTTTGACGTCATGAATAAATTGTTTTAAATTGAAGGGGTAGGTGTTACCCGTTAAAATGTTTTCTGTTTTTACACTCAAATGTGCAATTAGCGGAGATAAGACAATGACAACCAGGTATTTGGCGAAATTCATTAGCATCAATGCAATCGATATTTCAATGAGCATGGATATCAAAACCCAAATCAGTTCATTCATGTTTTCAGCTTCAGCATTTATCTGATGTTGCTGAATGCGTTCGCCAATTTTATATACCGCTAGCATTAAGATGGCAGGAAAAATGATGTACCAAAACATTCGGTTACTCCGTATGAAAGCAATTGCCTGCCAATACGCCTGCAAACCCAGAAAAAAATTCTTGAAAAAACGCACGATCAAATTTAAAAAAAGAGACTTAAAAAACTCATATTTTTTGATTTGTTATCTTTGTATTTTTAGAATTCGCTTCAACTTAATACAATCTTAAATGACACGTTCCGCATTAACAGCAATTTCCCCTATTGATGGTAGATATCTCGATAAAACCAACGAATTGGTTGCCTATTTTTCTGAATTTGCGCTAATTAAATACCGCGTACGTGTTGAGGTAGAGTATTTTATCGCTTTGGTGAATGATAATCTGGAGCCACTCAAAGATTTTCCGCGTGAAAAGTATAACAACTTACGCAATTTATATCTTGAGTTTTCAGAACATGATGCACAATGGATCAAGGATTCTGAGAAAATCACGAATCACGATGTTAAGGCTGTTGAGTATTTTATCAAGCATAAATTCGAAGAACTTGGGTTGTCGGCTTACAGTGAATTTGTCCATTTTGGATTAACCTCGCAGGATATCAATAATACAGCAATTCCGCTTTCACTTAAAGATTTTGTTCAATCGGCATATCTGCCTCTATTAAACGAGCTAATCGAGAAGCTTGAATCACTCCAGGTAACATGGGCTGATGTGGCAATGCTTGCACACACACACGGACAACCCGCTTCGCCAACAAGTCTGGGTAAAGAAATTAAAGTGTTTTCAGAGCGATTGATCGTCCAAAAAAAACAATTGGAACGTATCCCTTTTAGTGCCAAATTTGGTGGTGCAACAGGAAATTTTAACGCGCATCATATCGCATTTCCAGAACACAATTGGGTAAGTTTTGCAAACCAATTTGTAGACGAAACACTGGGATTAAATCGCAGTCAGACTACAACACAAATCGAACATTACGATAACTTGGCAGCCTTATTAGATTGCTGTAAACGTTTGAACACCATAATGTTGGATTTAAATCGCGACATGTGGACCTATATCTCAATGGATTACTTCAAACAAAAATTGAAAGAAGGTGAAGTGGGCTCCTCTGCGATGCCGCATAAGGTAAATCCAATTGATTTTGAAAATGCTGAGGGTAATCTGGGAATTGCCAATGCACTTTTTGAACATCTAGCTTCGAAACTTCCAATTTCGCGTTTGCAAAGAGATTTGACAGATTCTACAGTTCTAAGAATTTTGGGAGTTCCTTTTGGTCACACATTTATTGCATTGAAATCTACCCAAAAAGGCTTGTCAAAACTTTTATTGAATACGGTTCAAATCAACCAAGATTTGGAGGACAATTGGGCGGTAGTTGCGGAAGCCATTCAAACCGTTTTAAGAAGAGAAGGATTTCCAAAGCCATACGAAGCATTGAAAGCTTTAACGCGCACCAATGACAAGATTACCAGAGCCTCTGTCCATGAGTTCATCGGAACACTGGAAATTCATGACGCCTTAAAAGAAGAATTATTAAAAATAACACCGAACAATTATACGGGTGTAAAGCTTGTTTGAATAGACCATAAATTTCCTTTATGAAAAATACAATTTTAGTTATCTTTCTATTAATTCAGGTATTCGTTTCAGCTCAATCTAATGAATTGCGATGGGGTGAATTAAAAGGAAAAAGTGGCAGTTTAATCAATATCCTTCCAATCTCTGGTGACGATTTTTATACACTAAGTTATTCCGGAGGTACAGCCGTGGGTTCATTTAGATTAACACATCATGTAGATTTTGAAGCGTATGCATCAGGGAAAATCATGAAGAAGGCAGCCAATGGAATCGCAAATTTTGAAGATGTTAAAGTAGTAAACAATAAGATTTATGTCTTTTTATCTGATAAATTCAACGGAGAAAGCCAATTTTACATTCAAGAATACGACAATGAGGCGCAACCAATCGGTGAAGCCAAGGAAATCGCGCGGTATGCGCTTGATAAAACTGCAAACAAAGGTTTCTTTAACGTTATAACATCTAGAGATAACAAATATTTTGGCGTAATTTGGGAAGTTCCGAGTAAAAAAGAAAGGAGTGATCGTTATGGTTATAAAATTTTCGATTACGACTTGAATGAAATCAATTCTGGTGAGTATGAATTGCCCTTTGAAGGCAGATTTAGTGAAATTTCAGAACATTATCTATCAAATACCGGAGACTATTTCATTTGCGTTAAAGAATTTATGAAATCCGAGCGCATCAGTTTGAATAGACATATGGACTATAAAGCCATGCATATTTTACATGCTACTGAGGACGGAATTGAGGATTTTGAATTGAATCTCGAAGGGAAGAGGGTAGAGGCCATGACAATGAATTCTGATAACCAAAGGATTCTTACTTTGACAGGTGTTTATGGCGATAACAATATCCCTGGTGTATCGGGTATTTTTTATGTTCGTGCAAATTTTGATAGCCAGGAAATTGTTGATCAAGGATTTGAACCATTTGGAAAAGATTTTATAACCCAAGATTGGACGGAAAGACAGCGAGAACGTTCCGACAGACGCACGCAACGCGGAAGATCAGAACCGCAATTATACAACTATGTTATGCGTCAATCGGAAGTGATGGAGGATGGAAGTATCGTTGGTTCTATGGAACAATACTTCGTTCAGGTCTATACCTATACCGATCCCAGAACGGGAACTTTTCGTCAATCTTTCACCTACTATTACAACGATATTATAGCATTTAAAATTGGTCCTAATGGAGGTTTTGATTGGTTGAAAAAAATCAACAAATATCAAGTCTCATCAAATGATGGTGGACCTTTTAGTTCTTGTGCGCGTTATGTCAACAACGGTAAGTTGTGCTTCATTTTCAATGATAACGAAAAGAATTATGATGAATTTGGGAATTATATTGATAATGGCAACCTGTTCTATCCTGCAAGTTTTGGAAAACGCCGTAATGCTGTTGCAATCGTAGAAATTGATTTGAATGATGGAAACGTATCTCGGAAAACATTTTTTGATCGCGCAGAAATAACTGCCCTTGCCATTCCGAAACTTTTTCAAATGGATTATCAGTTGAATGAGTTGCTATTGTATGCTGTTTATGGAAGAAAAGAACGTTTTGGAATACTTCCACTTAAGGATTAAGACTTCATGAAATACCGTTTGTTCCTAGTGAAAATCGAAAGCAAAACGGTAACAATACCCATGTAAAAACACATGAGACCAATCAAATCTCCTGTTTTTGAATAAATTGTTTGCTCGCTGTTCAAGTTCAATGTTGCAACGATGGCTTCAGGTTTCCACCAATGCGTTTGTTGTAATACATCTCCCCTTTGATTAATGAAGCAACTAATACCTGTATTCGCGGAACGTGCTACACTTCTTCTGTTTTCTATTGCACGCAATCTAGAAAAACTCATATGTTGCTTGTAGCCAGGTGTATCCTGCCACCATCCATCATTAGTCATTACACAGATGAGTGACGCACCCTTTTTACATTGTTCAGCACAGAACTCTCCGTAAATGGACTCATAACAAATTACCGGAGCTATTGTAATTCCTTTGTTGTTATATACCTTGGGTTCTTTTTCACTTCCCATTGTACCCGATGCCCCCCCTTGATCGATAGACATTTGCTCTAAAAAAGGAAACCAATCTGTAAAAGGTACTTTTTCAACGCCCAAAACCAATTTACTTTTATGAATGAATGCTGGATTGGTATTTTTATCGATGAGAACGGACGTATTGTAGACTTCGTAAAATCCGCCTTGACCATCTGGTCTTGAGGCAATAGAATTAGGTCTGTAAAAATTCTTGTAGCTTATGGCACCAATCAATAAGTTTGCATTTACAGGTTCGAGCCTACTGAGTATATATTTATAAAAATCTTCGTCTTTAAGTTCTTGCTCAACGACACCTTGACCAATTGCTGTTTCAGGAGCAAGAATCAACTTGGTTTGTGGGGTCGCCTTGTTCATGCCAAGGTCCATCATTTTTGTAATTTGTTCTTCAAAAGGAGCAACAAACTTTTCATTATAGGGGTCGATGTTTGGTTGAATCAAAACCACCTCATAAGGCGCAACTTTTTCTTCATAGTTGAAATAGACAACTAAAGAAACTGTAATTGGAATCAATAATACAAGAAAAAATCCAAGGCCAGATTTCGAAATAAGAACATGCAGTTTACGATGTGCCAAAAGGTCTTTAAGGAGTGAGTGTCCCAAAATATTAACCGTCAATACCCAAAGACTTCCGCCCATGACTCCAGTAAAACTGTACCATTGAACAAGTTCAGGTGCAATTGAAAAATAATTTCCAAGTGTCAACCAAGGCCATGATAACTCCCAATAAAAGTGGGTATGTTCAAATCCAATCCAAATCAGAATTAAAGCTAAATATCCAATTTTTTTACCCAAAATTTTCTTTGAATAATGAAACAGTTGAAAGGCAATCGACATGAACAAAGCATTTAATGTAAATGCCATGTATGCTCCTCCAGGACTCGCATAGCTCACCCAGTAAGTGGTGCCAACATTAAAAATGATAAATGTTAAATAACTTTGGATGAAAAGTTTTCCTGAACGATAACGATGCTGAGAAATATCATTTTCGACAAGAAGTAATGGAATCCAAGCGATAAAAACCAAAAACGTTAAACTTCCTGTAAAAGGAAAGGAAACGACCATAAGCAAACCGCTCAGGATGCTTAAAAGATAGCGCTGTATTTTTGTCAATTTGAGCACAACATTTTACAAACAAAGAAAGGGCACATTTAGACCCTTTCTTTAATTTTTATTTGAATACAATTGTCATCTCCACACGACGGTTTTTCTGCCTTCCTTCTGGCGTGTCGTTTGGTGCAATTGGCATAGTCTCACCGAAGTATAAAGTGCTCAAGCGCGCAGCATCAATGCCCTCTTGTATCATGAAATTCTTAATCGCCTCGGCACGTTTTTTAGATAGAATCAAATTCTTTTGTTCATCACCAACGTTGTCTGTGTGACCTGAAACTTGAAGTCCCCAATTTGGTTTCTTTTTCAAAACTTCAGCCAACTCAGTAAGTGCAGGAAATGAAGTGGCTTTAATTACGTCTTTCCCAGTTTCAAACTCCAAGTCATCGAAAGCCGTTTTAAGAATTTCTTCTACTTCTTTTTCTATTTCCGGACATCCTTTGTTTGCTATTGTTCCAGGTGTGGCAGGACAATCATCATCTTTATCTAAGACACCGTCGTTGTCTGTATCTTGATAAGGACATCCTTTGTTTGCTATAGGTCCCGCTAAATTTGGACAGTCGTCATTCTTATCTAAAAGACCGTCATTATCTGTATCAGGCCATGGACATCCTTTATTTTCTTTGGGGCCATATTTTTCGGGACAATCATCCAAGAAATCAAATAAACCATCTTTATCAGTATCAGGACAGCCTTGATTTGATAACGGTCCTGGATTATCCGGGCAAGCATCATCTTCATCCTTTATACCATCTTCATCCCTATCAGGACATCCATTAAATATTTTTAAACCTGCAATTTCAGGACAATCGTCTTTAGGGTCGATAATGCTGTCGTTATCTGTATCTGGACAACCGTTATAAATACTTAAACCGGCTAAATCAGGACAATCGTCTTCTCTATCTGGAATTTTGTCACCATCCGTATCCGGACATCCTTGGAATTCAGCTAAGCCTGCATTTTCTGGACAAGCATCTGAACGGTCCGGAATTTTGTCTCCATCTTTATCAGGACAACCTTGAAATTCAGCGAGTCCTGCTTCAAATGGACACGTATCATCAGCATCCTGTATACCATCGCTGTCGGAGTCAGGGCAGCCTCTGAATGCCCAAATTCCTGGAACGTCTATACAAACATCCATTTCATCAGATACCTTATCCAAATCAAGATCATTTGGGGCTGTGTATAAAACAGGAACCCTTAACCCTGCATATACAGCAGCTCCATTAATCTTCTTCCCCGATGCGAATAAAAATCCAAAATCATTAATACCTAGTGTAAGTGGTCCAAGTCGAGTACCAATTCCCGCTTTGAAGCCCGTATATTTGTTGTAGGAAAGCGGTAAATGTAATCCGAACCAAGCATGGTCGAAACTTGGCGTAATTGCTACTTGGTTGGGTACGCGAACCCTGTTCGGGTTTTGACGATTTTGAACACTTATAACCCCCGTGGCATTAGTCGGTAAATTCATAAAGAACGTCTGATTTGGATTTTCAGCAGCAACCCAGCCCGTACTTGGATCGTTGATGAGTGAATCTATAACTTGATCGGCACCCAATAAACTAGAAACCGTATCGAAAACTTGAAGATTGAACAGGTTCTCAGTTAAAACTGAAAAATCACGACTTATTCCACCTTTGGTGAATTTCATTCCGCCAATATCTAAAACCGAAACACCGGCTCTTATTTTATATTTTTCCTGATCCTGACGCCAAATGTTTGTTTCACCGTCCATGTCGTACTTAAATTCTTTCCAGTCTGGACGCCATTCATATACAAATCCTAAATCCAAGCCAATTCCGAATTTGGAAGAAGATTTTATATTCGATTCCCCATCCAATAGGCCAGTTGAATATCCATAAGAAAAATCTCCTGACAAGAATTGAGATGTATCCGCATTGTAGAGGTTGTAGTTGAAATTTTTTGTGTGAAAATATGCTGCAGTGTAACCGGACAACCATTTCGCTTTTCCACCAAATTTCAGGAAATGTTCCCCGTCGTCTTTTAAAACTTGAGAATAAATTAAACCGTACTCCATCCAGCTGAGGTGATTAAAGTCTAGTAGTTTTTCATTGAATTTCTGATCCCATAGATTGGGTAATTCCAATTCGTTTTCGCCTAACACCGCTAGTTTTGGGTCTACATCATCAAGGTTTGTTATGGATCTAAATTTTACAGTTGCCCCAATTGCTATTTTAGGATTAACATGGAACATAAAATTTAAAACATCAACTTGAACATTGTTATATATGCCAAGTAGTTTCTTAGAATCAGCGTTGTAATTTCTTGTAAAATACCGGTCGAAGAATGTAGAGTCAGGATTCATCCAAGAGTTATAATTCGAATCTAGAAAAGATTTATACCACCATTTTGGCATGTCTTTGGTGTCGAACGATAAGGCATTTGTCCAAAGTGTACTGTTGAAACTTCCTAAATTGACATCAACCACAAAGCGACCATCTACGAAACTTGCAGGTTGCAAATCGGTATTCATTACACCACCAAAATTGCTACTGTGAACGCCCAAGTAATTTTGAGACATCAATCCAAATTGGATCGAAAAAATAAAAAGAAGGGTACCGAGAATATTCTTGTTCATGGTTTCAGTATTAATTTAGTTTTTGTTCAGAAACGTTGTATTGAATTAAATAGTTGTCAACAATTGTGGTAAGGATCAATTCACCCTCAAGAAGATTAAGCTGAGCTTTTACTGAACCTTCGTATGCATCGTTCGAAACCATTCGTCCATTGGAATGGTGTAAATATACGTTATTTTCTATTCCATCGATTGCAATGATGTAGTACGAGTCATTCAACTTTACCCCAGAAGCAAATTCGATGTTATTGAAATTTCGTTTTATCGTCCCCAAAGTAAACCCTGTTGCATCCATTAAAGTAACACCATCGGTTCTGCCCGATGCAATCAATGGACTGGAACATCCTTGGTAACTTCTGAATAATTTCCCACTGGTAGGTGGTTGCACGGCCATTTCTGTTCCTTTTTGGTCAAAACGACTTAAACCATTCGCTCCATTGCAGAAAATCCCTATTTCATTGGATTCAATTACTCCGATTGAACCTTTGTAAATAGTAAATGAGCGATGTTCAGCTTGTCGCTCTAAATCAAACATTTTGAACAAATTGTCGCTCCGTACACCAATGAATAATTTACTTTGGCTCACCCAAATATCAAACGGAGAAGCAATGTTGTCCATTCCGGTACCAAATTTATAAACTTGAGAGCCATTTGTTCCATAAACGTTTATGTTTCCTGAAGCATCTGGATATGCAAAATACATTCGATTCTTCCATTCAAATGATACCGCTTGTTGGGTTGGTGCGCTAGATACATTTACCACTCCACCAGATGAATAATTTCCAGACTTGTCCAATAAATGAATGCCATTCGTACACGTTACCAATAATGTTTGTAATTGCTCAAGGTAGCCAATTTGTCCAACTATTTTGGAACCTAAGTTTTTTACCCATTGCAAATTGCCACCATTGTAATAAATCAATTCATTCGTTGCTGTAACCACGGCAACATTTCCACTACCGTTAAAAACGAAAAAGTCTTTGATGTTGGCATCCACATTAATCGTTAATGCGTTTCGATTACTTGTACTGTTGTCATTTTGTTGATTCCCCGCACGCTGAATATGCGTTTCGAAAAGTCGATTTTTATATACGGTTTTAGAATATTTTTCTTCCGTAGAAACAATACGCTGCGAAACTAAAGCCGGCAGTTCATTGAAAAGACTGCTCAGTGCATTTTGATCGGTATTAAGGGTGTTCCCAAGTTTGTTTTGCGTTATGATTTCGGTGCAGCTATTTTCGTCTTGTGAAATCACGACGTAATTATTCATTATAAAGACATGTAATCCTTCACCGTTTTTAAATATTCCCTCAAGTAATTCTAGGTTTTCAAAATAACAATGATCCTTATTATCTGGACTAACTTTGAGAAAATCAGCAAGTACTTGTAATGGATTCTGACCAGGTAAAAAATCACTTAGGAAAACAGGTTCGTCTTTCATCTTGAAAAGCACAAAACCCTTGTCCATCCACTCGAAAATGGGACTTTTTTCATCCTTGAAAACCGTGTTTTTTGCATAATCTTTTTCGTAAAAAGCATAATTCGAAATATTTCGTGGTAAAACGGATGAGAAAATCTCTTTGTCGTTAACCTGATTGCCTTTCAAATTTTCGTTTGTTCTGGTAATAAATTCTATTTTATGACCATCTACAAAATAGATATCCTTAATGCTTACTTTGTCATTTATAAAACCTATTATTGATGCATTTGCCTTTTTGTCAAAAACTCCCCAATCTGCTACTGAAGTCGTAATTAAATCTGGTTGATGGATGTATAGCGTCTGTCTGTAATAGCTCACTTCATAACCGTCACATTCAAAAGCATTTAAGTGGGTTGTTTTTAATTTAAGTCCTGACTTTTCAAATAAATTTACAACTTCAGCCCTGCTCCAAATAGATGGTTTTTCAATTGAAAAGTGTTTTCTCTTTGCACTGATTGCAAGTCTGGCATTAGCATCCAGGTTAGGCGCCAATACAGCTAACAATTCTTTATTTTTATCAAGGGTTTGAAATTGATCCATTGCAACTCGATAATCTACAGATCTGTTTACAATAAGCAATTGGCCATCCTCTTTTCCGAAAAGCTTTGATAAACTATAGGCATCTTTCTGGTCTATTAAACCAATTGACAGATAAAGGGTCCACCCAGTAACAAGTATAAATAAAAAGAATAATAGGGATTTCCTTAACATAAGATGTTTTATCGCAAACAAAATTATTGAATAAGAAAGGTCACACGTTAAGAATTACGATTATAAATGAACAACGAACTGTTTAATCAAAAAGGGTTAATTGATCATTGCCCAATAAATTAAAGGTACTTCTATGAAAAGGGGTTATACCATGATTTTGTATAGCCAATCGGTGCAGTTTGGTCGGATAGCCTTTGTTTACATTCCAACCATAATTGGGGAATGCTTCATGTAATTTGGACATGAAATCATCTCGGTAGGTTTTTGCTAGAACAGATGCAGCGGCAATAGAGTAGTATAGCGAATCACCTTTAACTATGCAATGATG
>JBILIM010000350.1:0-2762 GCA_044349985.1 Crocinitomicaceae bacterium | reverse complement strand
AAACCCAACCAGTTTATTCCTTTTTTAAGCATTTGAAGTGTTTCTGCTTCGAGACTATTTAATTCTGGAGAATTGTTGTAAAACCAGTTGGCTTCTTTGGGCAAACTCATTAAAATGGATTCAGTCCTTCCTCCTGTGAGTAAACCGAATTTTGTACCACGATCGTGAACGAGATTAAATTCAACATAGCGACCACGACGTATATTCCGCCATTTCAATTCTTCGGGACCGTATGTTTTATTTTTACCTAATGCTACCTGTTCTTCATAAACTTCCGGAAATAAGCGACCTAATGCAATACAAAAATCAAAAATTTCTTCTTTAGAATTTCCTGATTTTGCATCCAAATGATCAAAAAATATACCTCCAACGCCTCGAGTTTCCGAACGGTGAGGAATAAAAAAATAATCGTCTGCCCAATTTTTATAGGATGTATAAGCATCGTTATTGAAACCATCGCAAACCTTTTTTAAACCTTCATGAAACAAGGCTGCCTGTTGAGGTACAATATAATGCGGCGTGAGATCAATTCCACCGCCGAACCAATACACACCTGTATCCATTTCAAAATACCGAACATTCATGTGTATTATGGGCACATTCGGATTGAAAGGATGTAACACTATTGAAACTCCAGTAGCGAAGAATTCCTTCCCATCCAACCCAAGTTGTTTGCGCATCAAATCACTTACTGGACCATGTACTGTGGAAAAATTAACGCCCCCTTTTTCAATCACATTGCCATCTTCAACAATTCGGGTTCGTCCTCCACCACCCTCTTCACGCTGCCACTTATCTTCCTGAAACGATGCTAATCCATCAATCTTTTCAACACGATCACAAATGTAATCTTGAAGTTGTTCAAATTGATTGGCAATAAAGAGCTTATCCATTAATCCTCAATATTTAGGAGTTTATAATCCTCTTGTTCTATGATGAAAGATTTTCTGTTTTCAAATCCATCCTTCAAATCAACTTGCTCCAATTGAAAATCATTCATAATCAAATGCGGATAATCCATCCCAAGTAACAAATGAGCCGAGTAATACAGAACTGCATCGTATCCTTGAACCGCCATTTTGGTGAGGTCGGCGTTAAATTTAACACGGTAAACTTTATTAATGGCTTCCGTTTTTTTGTAACTGTAATTCAAATCATTAGGACTGGCGTAATGAAAATTGTATTTATTTTTCAGAACTGCTTTTATGTCATCAAAATTCACCCAATCCTTCGTCGCATAAAATGAAAAATAGTCCTCATCAATTTTATTTCCTGCTGCAACAAGTGCATTCATAAATGCCGAAGCCAATTGTTTATCGTTTGTAGGGTAAATAACAATTGTTTTTTTACCTGATTTCACAAATGTTTTAAAATTCTGAGCTGTAGTTTCAATTAACTTAGGCTTTTCTCCTTCAAAAGCACCATTTACAAATGCATTTCTAAAACTTTCATACAAAACTAAGTCTTTCTCATTAGAGGATTTAATCAAAATCAATTGCGCGTCATTTTGCTTATTTAAAATATAATTGGCCATACCCACCATTAAAGTGGCATCAGTTGGTACCGCTTGAAATACATGGGGATTATTTTTTAGCAGGGTAACCGCAGTTTGCGTTGGACAAACCATTCGAGCATTATTCTCATTGCACCAACGCGCAACAATAGGAGCACAATCCGCGAAAATAGGCCCAAAAATCAAATCCGTATTTACAAATTCTTCTGAATTTAGAACGGTTTTCAGGGTTAATGAGTCGTTTCGAATATCGTAAACGTGCAGTTCAGCATTTAGGCCAAGTTTTTCAAGCGTATCAACGGCAAGTTGAGCCCCCATGTAGAATTCAGCCGCTAAAGTCGAAACACTCTCTGAATACCCCGTTCCCTTATCTAGATAAAACGGCATCAATAAGGCAATTTTATAGACATCTTTCACAGGGTATTCTTTTATATTCTGCAAGGAATCATCCTTGCTAAAAAATGTTCCAAATTCAATTTCCTCTGCGATTTCATCTGAAACTTTAATGGTGAGCACCGTTCCTTTGCTCAACGTCGATGACTTGATATTGTTCCAAGATTTTAGTTCATCAACAGATACCATAAAACGTTTGGAAATACTGTAAAAAGTCTCCCCTTCCATCACGGTATATTTTATGGTTTTATCACCTGGAGCAAAACCAGCATCTTCCCAATTCACCTTGATTGAATCCTGCGGAACAGAAATTTCATCAATAACTGTATCCACATCTAGATAATCATTTTCTGAAAAAAGTGGTTCTTCAGCAACTTCTCTGTCGACATTTCGAACGATCAGTTGCTGACCTACTTTCAATCCTGAAGCGATGCTAGGGTTATATTTGGTTATTGAATCTGCTGAAACATCGTATTTTTTAGCGATTCCATATAACGTCTCCTTTGCCTTAACCACATGATTTACAGTAACCAAAGGCACAGGAATGTATATTTTTTGTCCTATGGAAAGGCCTTTTTCTGCACCTGGATTTGTCTTTAATATATCTTCTTGACTTACCTTATAAAGTTTCTGTAAAGCGTATACTGTATTTCCAGATACAACAGTGTGAACATAACATTTTTTTCCGTTGTAAATTTCTTTGCTCGCTGTGGACGGCTGAGCAAAAACAGAAGCAGAAATTAAAAAGAAAAAAAGAAAAAGGGCATTTTTCATAAATGTTAAATTATAGGGTTAATTATTCCCACTCTATCGTAGCTGGAGGTTTTGAACTTATATCGTAGGTAACGCGATTGAT
>JBILIM010000349.1:0-2767 GCA_044349985.1 Crocinitomicaceae bacterium | reverse complement strand
GGGTATAGTCATTATAGTATAGCTTTGAGGGATTGTATTTCAGCTATTCCAATTCCAGTTGTAGAAGTTCACATTTCGAATTTAAGCGACAGAGAATCCTTTCGCCACACCTCATTAATAACACCCGTGGCAGTTGGAAGTATCATGGGCTTTGGTTTAAAAAGCTATGAATTGGCGTTAAATTATTTTGAGCTAAATAACCTTTGATTGAGGTCGCTGAATTTTGTTATCTTTTTGATGTAACGTGCCCAAAGAATATTGCCGTTATACAATCCTGAAAAATTTGTCTTTGAGGATACTTTTTTTAATGTTCTTCTTTGCTTCAGCAATCGATTCAATTGCATAAACGTTGTCCAATGTGCTTTGATGATGCTCAAAAGGTGCTTGAATTCTCCTCGAAATAAAAAACGCAATCCTGCAATTCCATCCAACAAGAGGCGGTAAAATAATTTTGGAAACAATAGGCCTTCATGATTTTTTATGAGCATGAATAGGCTGTTTCTAAAGTTCAAGAACGATTTTTTAGGAGAAAGATAGGGTAGTGTGCCACCGCCTACATGATAAACTACCGATTGAGGTACAGCTAAAAATTTATATCCTTTTCTTTTTAAGCGCCAACATAAATCAATTTCTTCCATGTGCGCAAAAAAGGTTTCATCAAATCCTCCTGCTTCATGAAACACTTCTGCTTTTATAAGTAAGGCAGCCCCTGTTGCCCAAAAAATTTCAATATTCCAATCGTATTGGCCATTATCCTCTTCAAACTGATCCATTATCCTACCTCGGCAAAAAGGATAGTAATTTCGATCTAAAAAACCGCCTGCTGCCCCGGCATGTTCAAATTGCTTTTTATTTGAATAAGATAAAATCTTAGGTTGACAACCAGCGACACTTGGATCTTTCATTACCTCTATAAGCGGTAAAAGCCAATTGGCTGTAACTTCAATATCGCTATTTAATAAAAGGTAATATTTCGCATCTATCTGTTTTAAAGCGTCATTATAACCTTTCGCAAAACCACCGTTTTCGGGATTTTGTATACGTTTTACTTCAGGGAAATTTTCTGCGACAAATGCAACGGAATGGTCAGATGAAGCATTATCAGCAACATAGATTGTTGCACCTTGAGAATGTTCGATTACACCAGGAAGAAATTTTTCCAAAAAATCTTTTCCATTCCAATTCAATATGACTACAGCTAAATCTTCCAAAATGGCATTAAAAGGGCACAATATTAAGCATTAATACTGACGAAACAAATCATCACTATTTCCACCCCAATGATCCTGTACATTTTGATTGGGATTATCAACATTTCCCTTGTTGGTGTTTCTACTCGATAGAATTTGAGGCCATGAAGGGTTTTTCAATTCTCCTAACATGTCAGAATGCAGCAGTCGATAGGCATTGTTTACCAGATCAGGATTGTAAAAGATAAATCTTCTATTACTGAATTGACCTATTTTGTTATACATCCATATTTCATAAGGGTATTCCGAAGAAGAAATTTCGCGTTGGTTTATGTTTGTGGGAGCGCCATATTGCAAATAAACACGGCCTCTATCTGTTTCAAAACCTTCTTGAAAATTGTTGCCGTACAATTCTTGCACAAGGTTTACTTGGGCTTTATATCTTATCCATGAGTCATAAGAACTTTCAGGGGTAGTTATTGCCCAAAATGCCTGGATATGCCTACGCATGCCTTCTTCATTACTGTTTTTTAAAACCGAAATGATGTTTTTTACCTCTGCAGGTTTCGATATTGGAATTAAACTTTCTAAATAATAAGAAACGCTATCTTCACTAATTGATGCCTGAAATGAAGGGTCTAATACCATGTCTACCAAATCAAAGTTCAATTCCACTTCATTGGAACGCTCAAAGAAAAAAGATTGAGTAGCCATTTCTGAAAGGTTTGAAGAAAGTAGTGCGTAGTTGAGCGCATATTTTCCTGACGGAAGATCGGAAATGTCGATATTTCTCAATAACGGTATAACAGCTGCTGTTTCTTGTTTAACGTAATTCGTGAAATTGAGAAGCTCTTCACCCGATTCGGTGTCAACAATAAACTCCTTGACGGCACAGATACTGTCGATCAATTCTGAAGTATTGTAAAATTCCAAATACACAGGTAATGATGTTAACTGTTCAGCGTAAAAGGTAGAGAGTCTTGGTATCATGTGATACCCACTTTTAACAAATATGTTGTCTTCATGGCTCAGCTGAGCATACTCAAGGGATTCAATATCGGAAACTGAAATGCCTTTTGATAAATCCTCAATAGTAATGGGAACAATACTTTGTATGGCTGGTTGATTCGAATTAATATCGGCAAGCTGAACGATCATCGTGTATGAACCAGGAGCAAGCGCGAACCGTTGAACATCGAAAAAATCATCAATTATACTATCTTTCATTATTGGCGATTGCAAGCGATATACATCATTGATAATCGTACTATCGTTTTCTTTAAATTGAAGCGAAATTGCAACATCTGCCTGCAATCCTTCGCTGCCTGAAATAAAGTTAACCGTGTAACCTACAAATTGAAAGTAAACCTCAATGTAGTTTCCTGTTTCACTATTGTAAAACTGCTTGGTATCGAGATAAACCCTTAGTTTATTGGTTTGAGCCGATGCAACGTTCGCAACGCACAAACATAAAATGAGGAAAAAGAAATTTTTAAATTTTGTTAAGTTATATAACATGGAATAAAATTAAGTAAAACAGCCCGTACATTAAAATTGTGAATACTTTTTATTTGCAA
>JBILIM010000348.1:0-2776 GCA_044349985.1 Crocinitomicaceae bacterium | reverse complement strand
CGAATTTTGATACGTAATACGTCGGGATTGCTGATGAATCAGCAAAAGGTTCTCCGTATTCACCTAATAATTTATCAACGATAGATAAATCATTGGGATTCAAGATGATTTCATTATGTTTTGAACCGATTTGTTTGGATATTTCACGTGCATAGGGCAATTCATTAAAAGTTTCGTACTCAAAACCGACGCTAAACGTATTGATTGAACTGCCATAATTTCTTGCTGCAAATAAGGAAACCAAAGAGGAATCCAACCCACCGCTGAGAAAACAGCCAACAGGTACATCAGAAAGTAAGGTTTTTTGTACCGCATGTTCCAATAAGATTTCAGATTTATCTATTGCATTTTCTATGGAAATATTTTCTTTATTGGTATAGTTCAATTTCCAATATTCCTTCTTCTCGAAAAAATCTTTTTTGAAACAGATGTAATGTGCAGGTGGTAATTTTTTAATTTCTGCATAAATGGAATGTTCCTGAGGGGTGGACATTTCTGAAAAAAAATAACCTAAAGCATGCAGGTCAATGGAAGTCGAAATATGGAGTGATTTAAAAGAACGTATATCGGAGCTAAAAACAAGCGTATTATCTGTTTTATAATAATACAAAGGCTTTTCTCCAAATCGATCTCTTGCCATAAAGGCTACCTGATTTTTAATGTCAAATAAAACAAAAGCGAACATACCTTCAAGTTCCTCCAGCGTTTTTTCAATTCCCCATTGCTGATAGGCATAGATGATTGCTTCAGTATCGGATGTTGATTTAAAAACGTGTCCTTCTTTTTCAAGTTTAGATTTGATTTTTTGAAAATTGTAAATTTCACCGTTAAAAGTCATAACGATGGTTTCATCAGCACTCCACATGGGCTGTTTACCACTTTCTGTTAAGTCTAATATGCTCAATCTTTTGTGTGCGAATCCAAAAGTGCAATTGGGTAGCTTTTTTAAAACGTAGCCTTCTTGATCAGGCCCTCTAAATTGAAGGGGTGCTGACATCTTTTTAAGCAGATTTTCATCAATATTAAATTTATTTTCAAAATCAATTATACCCGATATCCCACACATTAATTCACGCTTTTATAAATAGTAGATAATAGTTCAATGTAGTTATTTATATCATATTGACTAGCAAAAAGTTGCGCATTTTTTCCGGTTTCCTGGCGAAGTTCGGTATTCGTGTAGAGTTCGATAATGTGCTGTACAAATCGTTCACGTTCATTGTAATTTACAATAAAGCCATTGTGACCATTGATTACCAAATGCTTATTTCCTCCTCCATCTATCGTAACAACGGGCAATCCTGCTGCCATGGCCTCAATAATCGTTAAGCCAAAACCTTCTGAGAGTGAACTGTGAACGTATATATCGGATTCCCATAAATAATGTTCGATAGCATCTACTGCTCCCGGTAATGTAACGTGTTCTGAAAGTCCCAACTGAACTATTTTAGCTTCCAGTTGGCTGCGTTGGTCGCCTTCCCCTAGGATGGTTAAGTGGACAGGAACCCCCATCGATTTTAATTCCAGAATACAATCAATAAGGAATTGATGGTTTTTGTTTTTATCGAGACGGCCAATCGATATCAGTTTGCACAAGGTGTTAGGTTTTTGTTCAACTGAGGTGTTCGATTTTGAGAATCGAGAAATAGCTACGGCATTGGATAAAAGAAATACACTTCGATGCTTATCGGGAAGGACATTTGTTAAAAAAGTTTCAATGTCTTTTGAAATGGCGATGAAATGATTTCCACCATTTTGTTGGTACCGTTCAAGCAAGTATTTTTTCTCGAAATAATTCGTTAGTTCTCTTTTAGATTTAATTTTGAATAAATTGATTTTCTTGAACGATTGCATGCGATCATGTGCATGGGTGAACCAACTTGCTTTAGGATAATAACAACTTCTTGATACCACCTCAGCCTCAAATAAATGGGTGTGAATGATATCGGGTTGGAATTGTTCAATAGCCTTTTGTAAGGCACTTATTTCCAGGTGATTTTTTTTAAAAATGGATAAGTTAACCGATGCTGGGACAATTTCAATGTAGGAGCTGATATCTGAGACGTCATATTCAATTTTATTTTCGAATACAAACAGCTTGATTTGATTTGAGTTGTTTTGAATGCATCCTCGAACGATATCGATCACCAAGCGCTCAGCACCTCCTTTTTTAAGATTGGGTATGATATGGAGGATGTTCATGATGTTTACATTTTACTTGACAGAATAGCGGGTAAGTTTTATTTTTCACCCCTAATCTTAGTGATAATTTGTTTGAAAATTAATGAAACAGGCTTTAATTGATACCGTAATTTTCTGCGATCGACAAGAATGAAATTCTGGGTGGAATTAAGTGTATGGAATCCATTGCATTTTTCGGGTAATATTTTTTCGCAAAAAAACTTCTCTGAATACGATTGAGGCTCAAAGTTAGTTATCTGTTTTACCACAATTGATTCACCATAAAAGTTCTTACAATTTTGAGTAAATCGATAAAAAATCCCATCAATTTCATGAATATCCCCTGCATTTCTGGAACTGAAAAGTTCTTTATTTACTATGCGTTCTGTTTCATTTTCCCAATTTCCAAAAAGTTGTGATGAAGCTCTTAAATAGAGCGTTTCATTTTCATCTTTTTGATTCGATTTGGTGTAAAAAAGCAACCATTCATTTCCTAATTTCTTAAGTATGGCATCACTACAAGGAAGGTTAAGTATTACACGTTCTTTGCGCCAATTAAAAGGAAATTCGACACATTCATAAACCATTAATTTAT
>JBILIM010000346.1:0-2792 GCA_044349985.1 Crocinitomicaceae bacterium | reverse complement strand
AGGTGCTTCTTGACGAGAAGGATTATTTAATTGATGCGTATTTTCATGCAAATTGTGGTGGACAAACTTTCGAACCACAATACGTTTGGAATTCAAGTTTGCCCTATTTAACATCTAGAATGGATACATTTTGTATCTATACTAAACAAGCAGAATGGGAGAAACGTATTTCCAAAACCGAGTGGTCTAATTATTTAATTAAAAACTTTAATTATCCAATAAAAGATAGCCTTTTCAATTCTTTGATTTATACGTTCGACCAAAATACTCGAAAGGCATTTTATATTGACCCTGTTTTAGGTATTCCTTTGAGGGATATTCGTGATAACTTTGCATTGAAATCTACTTTTTTTTCTTGCCGACCAGAAGGGGAAGAAGTGGTCTTGAGTGGAAGGGGGTATGGTCATGGTGTTGGTTTATGCCAAGAAGGTGCGATGAAGATGGCGAAATTGGGTTATTCTCATCAAGACATATTGCAGTTTTATTTTCCGGGCGCAGAACTTATTGATATACAGATGTATCGTTTTTACCGGCAATTAGAAAGTAGTGGGTTTTAAATAAATATTTATTCGTAGGATATTACGAATATTTCTTCATTTTCTTTTTTGAAAAGCTTTTTTTCCCGCGCGAAATGTTCCAATTCGGTTTTATTGTTGATCTTCGATAAGGATGACTTTGTTGTGTTCAATTTTGCTTGAAGTTCTGAATGGGTGAGATTCAATTTATTTAGTTTTTGCTTTTGATTGATAATCGTAAAAATATCTACATCGTCTAAAAAAAGAGAATAAACTAAAAAAATAGAAGTAGCGATGATGTATTTGTTCTTAATATATTTTTTAAAGCGAACCATACAGCAAAGTAAAGGCTATTGAGCTTAAATAAATGTGTCGCGTTCGAAAGTTTTAAAGACGAAAATGTTAAACTGTTGCTATTACTTTCGATACATTTTTTCTAATTCAGTGAGAAATACCTCATCCTCTCTAAAAACAGGTTTGTAGTATTCCATAAGAATATCAATATTCTCAATACTTTCAAGTTCGATCATACTTTTTAATGTACCCAATAAAGCGTTTTTAGTCAGTAAAAGATCATTTTTAGTCCATAATGACGCGTCATTCAAACTGTCTTTAGTTAACATTTTAACAGCTTTTTCCCATGCAGATTCCGCAGAACTTGCATCATCGGGTGCTTTTAAGTACTTTACATAACCTTCGTACAATTTCGCTCCAGCCTTTGCATTTTTAGACACTTTTGCAAAAGTTTTGATATAGGTGGCTGCTTTTGCATACGATTCAGCTTCAATTTCGTTGTTAATAACATCCATAACAAAAGATTGAACCTCATCAATAAATGCAGCGTGTTCGTCAAGCTTAGATCCATTTTTGTCCAAATCAATCGCAATTCCTAGGGCTTCAAATGCGGCTTCTCTTGAATCTGAATATGCTGGATTTTCTTCAGCTAGGGATGTAAATGAGATTTTGTAAAGCCCCATAGCTAAATACACACTCGGAATTGGGTCCTCTGATAATTCAGGTTTGTTTACATATTTTTCAGCATCCTTGACTAATTTATCATATTTCGCGTCAGCAAAAAGTATTTTTAAATCGTCATATTTTGGAGCTTGAGCGTTTAATATTAAAACGGTAAAATTGAATAATAGGAACAAAATTTTATTTTTCATAATAGTAATTTCAAAAAACAATTCAATAACTATGCCGAATGTAATAAAGAAATTTTAAAAAACAATCCTAACAACATAAACTAAACAGTTTTTAAAAGTAAGTCAAGGATTGTTATTGCCGCCTTCGATATTTTAGTTCCCGGACCAAATATTCCAAATACACCCGCGTTGTAAAGATAATCATAATCCTGCTGAGGTATAACGCCTCCAGCAATAACCATAATATCTTCTCTACCCATTTTTTTTAATTCATTTATAACTTCTGGAACGAGTGTTTTATGACCGGCAGCAAGAGATGACACACCTAAAATATGAACATCATTTTCTACTGCTTGTTTTGCCGCTTCTTCTGGCGTTTGAAATAAGGGGCCAATATCCACATCAAAACCAATATCAGCAAATGAGGTTGCAATGATTTTGGCGCCCCTATCGTGACCATCTTGACCCATTTTAGCGATCAAAATTCGAGGTCTACGTCCCTCTAAGCTCGAAAATTTATCGCAAAGCTCTCTTGCCGTTTTAAAATCTGCATCCTCCATAGCTTCTCTTAAATATACACCTTTAATTGATCTGATTGTTGCTTTGTAACGTCCCCAGACTTTTTCCAATGCAAATGATATTTCCCCTAAAGATGCCCTGTTCCTTGCACATTCAATAGCAATTTCTAACAAATTTCCCTTACCGGTTTTTGCTGCATCTTCGAGTGCATTTAAGGAGCTTTCTACTAAGACATTGTTTCTGTTGTTTTTAAGTATATGTAATCGTTCGAGTTGGGCTTTCAAAACGGCTTCATTGTTTACTTCTAATATTTGCAAATCCTCTTGTTCACCCTCTGATTGATACCTATTAACTCCCACAATAACTTCCTTAGCAGAATCAATTCTGGCTTGTTTAGTGGCGGCTGCTTCCTCTATTTTTAGTTTAGGAATTCCGGTTTCAATTGCCTTTGACATACCTCCTAATTCCTCAATCTCTTCGATTAACGCCCAAGCTTCTTGAATGAGTTCTTGAGTTTTTTTCTCGATGATTTCGCTTCCGCCGTACGCATCTATAAATGATGTTATGCCGGTTTCATGTTGGATGAACAACTGTGTGTTCCTTGCAATTCGTG
>JBILIM010000345.1:0-2795 GCA_044349985.1 Crocinitomicaceae bacterium | reverse complement strand
GAATATCCGCTGTTGTTGCCATTTTTCAAGTAATTTTCGGTGCAAATATAGTACATTTTCATTTTTAGAATCTGTATCTTAGTTCTTTAAATTGATCTTTATGCAAGAATATTGGAAAACCTTGTCTACAATCGGTAAAATTAAATTTGCGGCAAATATAGTATTGGGTATCATAGGTGTTGTCTTTGCTACCTTGAATTGGACTTCCCAAGAAATTCATATGGTATTTTTCAAAGCACATGCACCTTTGTCCATATTAATCATTTTTTCAATGGTTGCTGGATATGCCGTTTCAACATTAGTCAATTACAAAAAATTCCAAGAAAAGGAGAAGGAAATCAAAAAGCTACAAGAAGAATTGGAGAAATTTGAATCCTTCTGATTCGTTCCTTTGCATCATTAATTGAGATACTTTAGTTAAATTTGCATACCGGTACCACTTCACAGAAGTGCAGAGACCGTATCCGATTTTCGGAGCCCATGCAGTTTATCTTGAAGCTTACCTATATGACCCTAAGGAACGTCTTTGGTTGTCAATGGCGGGCTGCAACCAACACGGTAGAGGTAACCCAAACAGCAGATTACAAAGACAATCGGCAATCCTAAACGTGTTTTCTGAAGCTTCAGAAAACCCCACTGCATGGGTTTTTTAAATAAAAATTCAGTTTAATGTTATCGTTCCATTGAGCTTTTCAGCTGAAACAATTCGAAAAGTAAAGCTGCATTTAAATTACGTTAAGGCTATCCAATTCCTGAGTGGTTACCATGGGTGGGAATTGACCTTTATAAATTTTAGATATCACGAATTGTCCCGTCTTTTCTGCTTTTTCTTTTGTTGAAAATCCTTTATTCCCTTGAACTGCAGGAATATTAGGTTGGTTGATTAAGGGCTTTCCGTTTTTTAAAATTTGATATCCCCATCCTTGCTCTTCTGAAAATAGAGTTTTAACTTGATAATCGATTGATTCAGGATTTACAGGTGTTGAGACAGTAGGATGTTCTTTTTCTAAATCCGTATTTGAGGATTTTTCTTCGCCGCACGAAACAACGATGTATAATGAGGATAATAAAATTAAATACTTTGTCATCGTTTACAATGCAACAAATTTAGTCATTTCAGTTTTTCCATTTACTTTAGAATTTGAAGTACTTAGGAAATAAATTCCAGTTGTGTGCACAATTTGACTCATTTTCATGGTGTTTCCATCTATCCTGATTTGGAAATTTTCGGTGACCTCTTTTCCGAATTGATCGTAAATTTTAAATGCTTTGTTTGCTGTTACTTGATCTGAAAAAGAAATTGTGGCATAGTCGAAATAGGGGTTGGGATAAATATTTATTTTTTGATTTGTAATTTCCTCCACATTCAAAATCCCGGAATAAGAATAAAAGTCATCTTCAAAAATTCCACTGTAACCTGTTCCAATATAGCCGATATTATTAATGACCATAGCAATAGCATTTTTTCTTCCTGATCCTGTGAAATCGGCACGCTGTACCCACGAATTTGAGAAATAGTTGTACTCCCAAACATCATTCGTGTAAGCAAACGTATTGTCTTCTCCGGTGGCTATAAAAGCAGTAGGAAAAACACCCCAACCAACGGCTCCAGCTCTTGGTGTCCCTGGGAAATTGGTTTTTTGAATCCAATTATCAGTGTTTACATCATACATCCAAAAATCATTTCTTAAAACACCATCATCACCTGTTCCTAAATAGGCTTGGTCGCCCATTGTAAATGCTACAGCTTGTCTTCTTGCAGTTCCGGGAAAATCATTGAGTTGTTCCCAACTGTTTGTTTCAGGGTCATACTTATAAAAATCCTTGCAAAGACCTAAAATATCTTGACCTGTACCAACGTATGCCTCATTTCCTAAAACAAATGAAACGGCTTGCCTGCGCGCGCTCCCAGCGAAATCTGCTTTTTGTGTCCAAGTGTCATTTATAGGGTCATATTCCCATGTATCTTTAAAATAGGGATTGGTTTGTCCTTGACCTAGACATATATATCCTTTATCTCCAATTGCGAATCCACATGCCGATCCTCGGTCTAATCCATCACCATTTAATCCTCCTAGTGGCAATTCATCATCCCAATCGTTTTGAGATGGGTCGTAAGAATACATCTTTCGCTTAAATCCAAAATCATCCAATCCCCCTACAATATAACCTTCGCCATTAATTACGAAACAAGAACTTGAACCTCTCGCAGGTCCATTTACAGAATCTTTAATTTCCCATATGTCTTGACTCAATGAATAGGATGAAGTACAAAGAAATACTATAAGCGCTATATTAGTTGTTATTTTCATTTTTTATTGAATGATGATTTTTTTGGTAATAATTTGATTGTCAGATGTGTTGATGAGTCTAACATAATAAGCACCAGAATTTAACAGGCTGATATCAATTTGAGAATAATCATTAAAAGTGTTGCAGTTTACTTCACATTTTTCTCCAGTTATACTGAAAATACTTATGTCTGAAATAAATTCAGCAGGACAATTTACTTGGATAAAGTCACTTGCTGGATTTGGAAAAACGGAAATCATACTTTCTAACTCATCAATAGCTGCAAGATTGAGAGGTGTATATTCTTCAATTGAAGCTTTTTTTCCAGAAAATCCTTTTCCTGTACCTACATATGCTTTACCGCCAACAGCAAATCCAATGGCATTTTTTCGTTCACTTCCACCAAATGTAGCACGGACAGCCCAGTAATTACTTACAGGGTTGTATTCCCATAGGTCGTCAAGAAGTCCACCATCTGAACCGAGACAAACATAACCTCTAGA
>JBILIM010000344.1:0-2799 GCA_044349985.1 Crocinitomicaceae bacterium | reverse complement strand
TATTCCATAGCGAGATCAAGGAAAATTTCATCTCTATCCTCTGGCTCAGACAATGCAAGTGCCTCTTTGAAAAAGCGAATCGCATTTTTAGCATCCTTGAGTTGACTAAAAATGGATGCTTTTGTCAGCATGAACTCACAACTTACCGGGGCCCATTTTTCAATAAAAGTAAGAATGTGAAGCGCCTCCTTTAATTGACCTATCGCAGAGACTGCCTGAGCTTTTCTCAAATAAAAAATAGGATTGTAGCTAAACTGTCCAATCGCCAATTCGCAACATTCTTTTGCCTTGGTATATTGACCATTAATCAAAAAATGATCTATTATTTGTTCAAGGCGGTCACTATCCATAAATCCAATAGTATCACCTTTTAAATGTGCTTCAAAACGTTCTAAATCATCGTTTAAGCTACTGTCTAAAAAATCGTCATCGTCGTCGTTAAACATGTCACAACTTTTTTGTAAGGTACAATTTTAAATTTGAACTTAAATAAATTCAAATTGAATTTTTCAACAATACCATTTATTGCTGACTACCTTTAAAATATTTTACTTTGACGACCTTTTACGATCGGTTTCTTTCAATAAAATTTTACGAATCCTCAGACTTTCAGGAGTTACCTCAACATATTCGTCACCTTGTATGTATTCTAGGCATTCCTCCAAGCTAAAAACTTTAGGAGGTGCAAGACGAACTTTATCATCTGCACCTGATGAACGCATGTTGGTTAACTTCTTTGTCTTGGTAACATTCACACATAGATCTCCAGCTCTAGAATTTTCGCCAATTACTTGTCCTTCGTATATGCTTTCATTTGGATGGATAAAGAATTTTCCTCGATCTTGAAGGTTATTCATTGAGAAAGGAATTGACGTACCGAGTTCTAATGAAATCAATGATCCGTTCTGTCTTCCTGGAATTTCACCTTTGTAAGGTTGATACTCAAGGAAACGGTGGGTCATAATCGCCTCACCTGCAGTTTGTGTCAAAAGGTAGTTTCTCAAACCAATAATTCCTCTCGAAGGAATTTGGAATTGAATAATCATTCGCTCCCCTTTTGGTTCCATATTGGTCATTTCCCCTTTGCGTTTCGTTACTGCCTCTACTGCGGTACCGCTATATTCTTCAGGAAGATCAATGGTCAATTCTTCAACTGGCTCGCACTTAACACCGTCAATTTCTTTGATAATAACTTGAGGCTGTCCAACTTGTAATTCGTAGCCTTCTCTGCGCATGGTTTCGATGAGTACGGATAAATGCAGAACGCCACGACCGTAAACGATCCATTTGTCTGCTTTATCGGTATCCGAAACGCGCATTGCCAAATTCTTCTCCAATTCTTTATGAAGTCGCTCTTGAATGTGTCGTGAAGTAACAAATTTGCCCTCTTTACCAAAGAATGGAGAATCGTTAATTGAGAAAAGCATGGACATGGTTGGCTCATCCAATTCGATTGTTGGAAGCGGGTCTGGATTTTCAAAATCACAAATACAATCTCCAATTTCAAACCCTTCAACTCCTGTTATCGCACAAATATCACCAGCCTGAACAGATTGTACCTTGGTCCGTTCTAGACCTTCAAAAACAAATACTTCCTTAATGCGGTGTTTTTCTTGCGAACCGTCTCTCTTTTGAAGGATGATTTGCTGATTTTCTTTAATTTCACCGCGACGTAAACAACCAATTGCGATTCGTCCTACATACGTTGAAAAATCCAAAGAAGTAATTAACATTTGTGTATTTCCTTCCTCGATTTTTTTAGGTGGAAAATAAGCTAAAATTTGGTCAAGCAAAGGCGCAATGGAATTGGTTTGATTCTTCCAATCTGTTGACATCCAGCCATTTTTTGCGGAGCCATAAATCGTTGGAAAATCTAATTGTTCTTCATTGGCATCCAATTCAAACATCAAATCGAATACTTTTTCGTGCACTTCATCTGGTGTACAATTGTCTTTATCAACCTTATTGATTACCAACAAAGGTTTTAAGCCTAAAGAAAGTGCCTTACCCAAAACAAAGCGGGTTTGAGGCATTGGTCCTTCAAAAGCATCCACAAGTAAGCAAACGCCGTCAGCCATATTCAAAACACGCTCAACCTCCCCGCCAAAGTCGGCGTGACCTGGTGTGTCTATGATGTTAATTTTTGTTCCTTTATACGAAACGGATACGTTTTTTGAAACGATGGTAATTCCTCGTTCGCGTTCCAAATCGTTATTATCCATGATTAATTCGCCCGTTGGACGATCGCGCTCGTTCAATACAGCGCCTGCTTCAATCATTTTATCTACCAAGGTCGTTTTACCGTGGTCAACGTGTGCGATAATTGCAATATTTCTAATTTCCATATTTATGAAATCGATTCTTTAAACTGATTATGATTTTCTCTTGAACGGTTTTCCAAATGATGATTTACGGTCAGAAGAACTTGACCCACCTTCCTTTTTGAAGCCACCTTCACGTCGTTGGCCACCGCCTTCTCTCCTAAAACCACCTTCACTTCGAGCACCACCTTCACGACGTTGACCGCCGCCTTCGCTTCGAAAGCCACTTTCACGACGTTGACCACCTCCTTCACGACGTTGGCCACCACCTTCACGACGTTGTCCACCATCGCGATTTCCTTGAAATTTCCCTCCAAAACCACTTCCATCTTTTCGACCTCCGCCGCCACCGCGGTGACCACTTCCTCCTCCAGATTTTGCTTTAGTAACTTCTACATTTACATTATGACCTTCATAGTTCGTACCATTTACTTGACGAACAATGTCGTTTGCATATTGATCATCTGCTTCAAAGAAA
>JBILIM010000343.1:0-2814 GCA_044349985.1 Crocinitomicaceae bacterium | reverse complement strand
ATAGCTAAAGAGGCTGCAAAAAGTGTTACGGATGTGTTATCATCAACTACACTTACGCTTAATATTCCATTCGAAGGAACATCTGCCCTATACCAAACATCATTATCGCTAAAAGAACCACAACCAGGTTCAACCATTCCATTGGAAAGCGTTGAATTTATAGAAGTGCCCAAAGTCGATATGCAGCTCGTGTTTACAGGGATTGAAATTGCTCCACAAGGATTATCATTAAGCGGAGGGGTAATACAAGAAATGACTCCGGAAAATCCTGAAGAAACACCTCCTCCATTGGAATCCAGTCTAAAACTGATGCATCCGCCAACAGCACTTTGATAGGTAACACTCGAAGGACCTGACCCGCCAGTATTTGGAATGATAGTGAACCCTGCCCCTGTATTTACATAGAAAAAATCGGGTTGATTGGCACCTCCACCACCGGAATTTGATGAAATGGACACGCTGGTTAGGGTTACGCTCAGAAATTGTCCGGGTGCAGCACAAAGGGTTAGGGTGAAGTCTGTATTCGGAAGGTAATTGCCCGTGCCACCATTATCCAAAAAGGTACTTCCACAAGTGAAATTTACACCAGCTGTTGATGTCGCAGTCGTATTCAATACTACTTGGGAACTGCTTGTTAAAGGTTCAAACATAAACCAAGAACATAAAAATAATAGGTAGAAAATCTTTTTCAAGAGTGGTTGCGTTAGTTAATATTGCTTACAATAAATCCGTGATCTGAAAACGGTTTATTGAATACAAAATTAATAGGTTAGCACGCTCAATACAACTTGAAACACATGCTATTCAACAGAGTAAAGGAAAAATAAAACGAACAAATAAAACCTCGAATAGTATCTTATTTCAAAGATGCCCATTCGTGTTTTCCCGTAGTAAATTGATTTTCATTTAACGAGGAAATGATACGCTTAATGTCCTCCAATTTAACTTTATTGGAATCAAGACTAATCTTTGCAATTTGAGTTGTTCTGCCCTCTTCAAAGTCGTAGGAAACGCGATCTATGCCTCCTGTTTGCTTCAAAGCTTTTCTAATGGTGCCTCCACAACCCTTTTCACAAGACATTCCGGATATTTCCAAATTCAACTGGGCATTTGAAATCACCTTTCTATCCTCTTTCAGATTCGATTGACCTTTGACGGTTTTAATATGTACCTTTTCGCCATTGCCTCCACAAGAAACAAGCATCACACTGAAAACGGATAAAATTAAGACAATTGATTTCATAATTTTTTGTTGTAAAATTAGTATTTCTCTAAATGTCATAAGCATTAATAGATGCAATTTTCATGTTAAAAAATCATATTCGTATGCTTTCTATATCTTTGCACAACAATTTGAATTATGAAGGTCAATACCGCAGAATTTGTTATTTCCAATACCGATTATAAACTTTGTCCGAAAGATGAAATTCCTGAATTTGCATTTATTGGAAGATCTAATGTGGGAAAGTCGTCGTTAATCAATATGATCGTTGGAAATAAGAGCTTAGCAAAAACATCTGGAAGACCTGGTAAAACGCAATTAATCAATCATTTTATCATCAATAAACAGTGGTTTTTAGTGGATTTACCCGGCTATGGTTATGCCAAAGCGTCTAAAGTTCAACGGGATAAGTGGGAACGTTTTATTGCAGATTATTTAACCAATAGAAAGCAGCTAACCAATATTTTTGTTTTATTGGATTCCCGATTAGACCCGCAAAAAATTGATTTAGAATTCATGAATTGGTGCGGTGAAAAGCAATTGCCATTTTCTATGGTTTTTACAAAAATCGATAAGCTGTCTTCATCCGCTTTGTCAAAAAATCTAGCCAAATACAAAAAGGAAATGCTCAAATATTGGGCAGAATTGCCTCCTATTTTTACGACTTCAAGTGAGTCCGCTTTTGGAAAAGAAAAAATTCTGAATTATATCGATATGATCATCAAAGATTGTTAATCGGGTTTCAAATAAATTTTAATAGTCTATTTATATTTGCCGCAGTATGGAACAAAAAGAAGATAAATTAAAGGAAGTTATTTCTCACGCTAAAGAATATGGATTTGTATTTCCTTCCTCAGAAATATACGACGGTTTAGCTGCTACCTACGATTACGGTCAATTGGGTGTTGAATTAAAAAACAACATTAAAGCCTATTGGTGGAAAGCAATGGTGCAAATGCACGAAAATATTGTAGGTTTGGATGCTGCTATTTTTATGCATCCTACAACATGGAAGGCATCCGGACATGTTGATGCGTTTAACGACCCATTGATTGACAATAAGGATTCTAAAAAAAGATACCGTGCAGATGTTCTCATTGAGGAACATATCGAAAAAATCAGACAGAAGATCGATAAAGAAGTAGAAAAAGGGTTAAAACGCTTCGGTGATGATTTTGATGAAATGCAATTTCGTTCGACAAATCCTAATGTTGTTCGCAACAAAGAAAAGATTGCCGAGATCGAAAACAGAATGAAAAATGCATTGGAGCAAAACGATTTGGAGGGTGTATATCAATTAATCGTTGATCTTGAAATCAGTTGTCCGATATCAGGTTCCAAAAACTGGACAGAAGTTCGTCAATTCAACTTGATGTTTTCAACTGAATTGGGTTCTGTAGCCGGTGATGCAGCAACCATTTATTTAAGACCTGAAACGGCTCAAGGCATCTTCGTAAACTTTTTGAATGTCCAAAAGTCGGGAAGAATGAAAGTTCCTTTTGGCATTGCACAAATAGGCAAAGCATTTCGTAACGAAATTGTTGCAAGGCAATTTATTTTCAGAATGCGGGAATTTGAACAAATGGAAATGC
>JBILIM010000252.1:0-3750 GCA_044349985.1 Crocinitomicaceae bacterium | reverse complement strand
ATTCACCTACACCACCGACATAGCACAAATTTGGCATAATACATTCTTGATAAAGTGGTCTGAGTGCAACATTTGGCGAAAAACGCTCAGGGAAAGCTTCTATTTCGTAAAACAACTCATCTTTTGAAAGCCGACCTTTGCCTTCAATAAAAAAGTCATCCTCGAGGTGAAGAATGCGTTCTCTAGAATTATCTCCTAGATAAAATAAATTAATTTCTCTTGGATTTACTTGGGTTTTTAATCCATTTTTTTCAATCAAAACATTTGTGCTTTTCAAGCAATTGTATGAAAACTGTTCCGATATTTCCTTTTTAAGAACAGGAACAAACAGTTCTTTCAATTCCTTATTATCGGCATCAATAACAACCAAACCGTATGCTTTAAACATTTCATGAAACAACTTGAAATGCGCTTCAGCCAAGGTAGCACCTTGATACGACTGGAGTGCATTCAGCATATTTTCAGATGCCGCGTTTTGAAACAAGGTTTTCGCTTTATCAATAATTTCATTCAGGCCATTCGTATTAAATCTTCCAACTGCACCTTTTTGTTCAGTCGTCCAATAAAAATTTTGAGAAAAAATTGTGGTTGATGCAATTTCCTCAAAATCATGATCCTCAGTTGCCATCCAATAACAAGGTACAAAATGATATTCTTCGTGTTCTGCGTTGAGTTCGTCACACATTTTAATCACATCCAAAATCTTATAAATCACATAAATTGGACCCGTAAGAATATTTAATTGATGTCCTGTAGTTACCGTAAATGTTTGTTTTGAACCTATTTTGTCAAGATTCACCTTTAATTTATCCGTAAGTTCAATTTCTGCGTAAGCTTTTTTTAAGTGATTGAAAAGAACAGATCTATTCTGATCTGAATAATTTGCTCGTTTTTCCTCTATTTGTTTTAAAAAATTTTGTTTGGAAAAAGTATGATTGATGAACGGAAGCAATTCTTCTTGACCATTAATCAAGGTATTTTCTTGATCCGTAAAAAAACCGGTTTGTCTTCTATCGAAAGTAAATTTCTGCATAGCACAAAATTAGGGTTTGATTGAGATAAAAAAAATGAAATCTTAATTCTCAATTGTAAAAAGTAAAACACGCGATGTATCTTTGCAATAAAATTATTTGAATGGAAGCAATAATTAAGACGAATAAAGGAGACATGAAAGTTTCTTTTTATGACAAAGACGCACCAAATACAGTAGCCAATTTTGTTAAGTTAGCGAAGGATGGTTATTACGATGGATTGAAATGGCATCGTGTGATTCCTAACTTTGTAATTCAAGGAGGTTGTCCTAATTCTCGTGAAGGCGCAAGTGGGATGCCAGGAACTGGTGGTCCAGGTTACTCAATAGATTGTGAGTTAAATGGGGACAATCAATATCACGACAAAGGTGTTCTATCCATGGCCCATGCAGGAAGAAATACAGGAGGTTCTCAATTCTTTGTTTGTCATTCAAGAGAAAATACTGCACATCTTGATAGAAACCACACATGCTTCGGAAAGGTTATTGAAGGGCTTGATGTAATTGATGCCATAAGAACAAATGACGAGATATTATCCATTGAAGTTATGGATTAAAGCCCTTTTTCATTTTTTCTAAGTAATCTGCATGACGCTGATTTAAAGATGGGCATGTTTTTTTAAGAATTGTAATGAATTCTTTTGATGTTGGATCCACTTCAACAGTTGATGCGCATCGTGCAAAGTTGAGTTCAGAAAAATCGAGTTTTTTAAGTGTGTCCAAATTCGAAACACTGTCAGCATTTTGAACGCATTTACACATTTTTTCAGCCTGAAGCGCATACTCCTCTTCAGAATGCGAAAAACAAGAGCAAAGTACTGATAAGGCTAGAAGAACTAAAAAGACTTTCATTTGAATACGAAGTTACATTTTTAGTCCGCGAACCTATTCGGAAATTGAAAAAAATAGTTTTTAACAAATTGTATTTCCATTGAAATTTTCTAACTGAAATCGTATTTTTGTTTTATGAGTGAATTTATTGTTTCGGCAAGAAAATATAGACCGCAAACCTTCGATACTGTTGTTGGTCAACAGACTATAACATCTACTCTAAAAAACGCGATTAAAACCGAACATTTGGCTCAAGCCTTCTTGTTTTGTGGATCAAGAGGTGTTGGAAAAACTACGAGTGCACGTATTTTAGCAAAAACCATCAATTGCTTCAACAGAACAGAAAATGTGGAGGCATGCGATGTATGCGATTCATGTATTTCCTTCAATACCGGCAATTCTTTGAACGTTTATGAGCTTGATGCGGCATCCAATAATTCTGTCGACGACATTAGAAGCTTAATCGATCAGGTAAGAATTGCACCGCAATTGGGGACACACAAGGTCTACATCATTGACGAGGTACATATGTTATCCTCAAGTGCTTTTAATGCATTTTTGAAAACATTGGAGGAACCGCCTAAGCATGCCATTTTTATATTGGCAACTACAGAAAAACATAAAATCATACCTACAATTCTTTCGAGGTGTCAAATTTTTGATTTTTCCCGAATTAAAGTAAAGGATATAGCGAATCATTTAGCTAAAGTTGCAACAAGTGAGCAAATCACCTTCGAAAATGATGCCTTACATTTGATCGCCCAGAAAGCCGATGGTGCGCTTCGCGATGCACTTTCTATTTTTGATCAGATTTCA
The DNA here is from genome assembly GCA_044349985.1 of Crocinitomicaceae bacterium. Lineage (GTDB taxonomy): Bacteria > Bacteroidota > Bacteroidia > Flavobacteriales_D > Crocinitomicaceae > M0103. The sequence goes on along the minus strand of JBILIM010000252.1, from coordinate 1,073 downwards.
TTATTTACCGGAAATAATCTAACATTTAAAAGTGTAGTTGAAAATCTCAACGTTCTCGATTACGACTATTACTTTAAGATTGTTACTTGCGCAATTAGCGAGGACATTTCCTCATCATTACTTTTACTGAATGATATTTATGAGAAAGGTTTTGACGGTCATCATTTCGTAATAGGATTGTCTGAGCATTTTAGAAATCTTTTGGTTTGTAAAGATCCGAGAACCGCCTCGTTACTGGAAGTAGGCGAAAATGTGCAACAACGCTACATTCAACAAGCTCAAGAATTGGATGGACAATTTATTTTACGTTCTTTATCCGTTTTAAGTAAAACCGATGTTGACTATAAAGCATCTAAAAATCAGCGCTTACTGGTCGAATTTGCACTTATGCAACTTTGTTCTTTAAAACAGGAGCACGAAAAAAAAAATGCCTGACGGACCCCGTTGAATTGATTGCATTTAATGGGCAATCGCTTAGAGAAAAGGTAAGTGTTGCTCCAAGACCTGTTGTAATAAAACCCAATCCAGTCCCTGAAACCGTTACTGAGGTTAAAACTGCACAAACAACTGTAAGCCCAAATGGAAACTTAAATACGAGTTCTTTCTCAATCAAGGGATTATTAAAAAAGGAGGAAGAAAAAACGGAACAATATCTGAATATTGATAATTTACCGCAACAACCCTACACATTTGATCATATTAAAATGCTTTGGCGTCGTTATGCGTTTGAGGTTAAAGAAAAAGGTCTTGAAACTTTTTATAATGCCCTCATTAAAAGAGATCCTAAAATTAATTCAGAGCATGCTTACCATTTGATTGTAGAAAATCAAATTCAAGTTGATTACATCACTCCCCACTTAGAAGAAATGGTTTCTTATATTAGGAAAGAGGTGAAAAATTATTTGATTAAGGTTTCAATAGAACTCAGTCAGGAAGAAGATATTGATGTTAAATTCTTAACCGGAAAGGACAAATTTGCGGCTTTAGCAAGAAAGAATCCTAATTTGCACACCTTAAAGAATACATTTAATCTGGATATTGAGTTTTAATTAAAAGCTCATTCTCAACTGAAT
>JBILIM010000153.1:0-4987 GCA_044349985.1 Crocinitomicaceae bacterium | reverse complement strand
CCTGACTCAGAAACTGTTTTGAACAGCCTAAAATAAAAATCAGGATAATTATACCTTTCGATGGCCTCACTTTGACATATTGAAAGTTATCGAAAAATGGGGCGACCAACCAAGTACTTGGTGAAATGATGACCCTAAATCCAATTGAAGCGGCTTGAATTTATATCCAAATCCAAAACTACCTTCAAAAGGTGCTGTGCTCAATCCCCCCCTTATAAAAAATTGATTTATGGGTTGGTATTCCATACCCATTTTTGCGCGAAGAGGGTAATTGATATTTTTTTCAGCTTCCAGTGAAAGAAGGACTTTTGAGGACAAGTTATAACTTGTTCCCAATCTCATGGTAGTGCCGAATCGTTCGTTTTGATAATCCGAAAATTTTGTCCTTCCCAAGTTAAAAACACTGCATCCCATGCGCCATTTTTCTGAAATAGTGTAAAGTAAACCTAATTCAGCGGTGGCGGAATGAGCAGATCCGTATTGTTCCCGAAGTTGTAATCCCAAATAATTTAATTGCACACCCACACTAAAATTTTCTGCAAGCAACAAACTGTATCCAACACCTGCTCTTGTCGTCCGATACAACTCAAATCCATATAACTGCGCCCCCAAAGAAAGAACTCCTTTTTTCAAAGGCTGCACATAAACAACACCTTGTGATTGCAATTCTTTCAACAGGAACCTATTTTCGTAGGAAACACCAATTGCAATTGTCTTTTGAAAAGCGAGCGCACCGGGATTGTGATGGAAGGCCCAAGGATCAAGGACAGCAACCATTGCATTTGACATTGAATTTGCCCTTCCTCCCATTGGTAAATTGGGTTGCCCAAAAACAAAACAAGGGTTCAGAATAAGTAATAGTGCTAAAATTCTAAGCATGAATAAAAATAAGCAATTGATTGTTGACTTTGATTCAAAGCCGCTGAATTCAAGCATTAATTTTCAACATTTTTTTTCACATTCGAGTATATGTTTTCAAACTCAATTTCATCACCTAAAATATAAGGATCGTGAAAAGCTATCATATCCATAATTTTTAACACCTCCGGATATTGTTTGGCTTCTACCATATACAGCCACCAACGCGAACCCATTTTTTGCAATTCCAAAAAAGATCTATCATCCAAAATCTTGTAGAAGGATTTACCATTTGGTAGCTTTCTATATTGCGGAAACTGTTTACTTTTATCTGGCATACAGTAAATTTAAGAATAATCAACATTTCATTTTGACTAAAAAAGAAAAAGCCCATTACATCATTGAATCCCTTGAACGGTTATTTCCTGAAACACCTGTTCCATTGGACCATACGGATACCTATACCCTTCTAATTGCCGTATTACTTTCTGCACAATGTACAGATGCACGAGTAAACATTGTAACACCATTTCTTTTTAGTAAAGCCAATACGCCCGAGGAAATGGTTAAATTAACGGTAGAGGAAATCAGGGAAATCATTAAACCTTGTGGCCTATCTCCAAGAAAATCTGCAGCTATACACGAATTATCAAGAATCATTATAGAAAAACACAATGGGCTAGTACCGAACAATTTTGAAGATTTGGAGGCCCTTCCGGGTGTAGGGCATAAAACGGCATCAGTTGTTATGGCACAAGCATTTAATGTTCCTGCATTTCCGGTTGATACCCATATTCATCGCTTATTAATCCGATGGGGAATGACTACTGGAAAAAATGTTGAACAAACAGAACGAGATGCCAAAAAATATTTCCCTCGAGAATTGTGGAACAAACTGCATCTTCAAATCATTTTTTACGGGAGGGCTTATTCACCTGCTCGTTCACCAAGAAAAGATCAAGATTTTATAACTTTAAAAATTGGAACTTCAAAAGCCATAAAAGAGTTAAAATAATATGACACCAGAAAAATACATAGATCAACTACCTGAAGAGCGCAGAGCCGTAATGCAAGAGTTACGTAAAGCGATAATGGATAATTTACCGGAAGGTTTTCAAGAAGAAATGAGTTATGGAATGATTGGATACGTTGTACCTCATAAACTTTATCCTAAGGGCTATCATTGTGATGCTAAATTACCCTTACCCTTTTTATCCATTGCATCTCAAAAGAACTTCATTGCAATTTACCATATGGGAATATATGCAGATGTGAATTTGTTGAATTGGTTCACGGAAGAATTTCCCAAACATTCCAAATCCAAATTGGATATGGGAAAAAGTTGTATTCGTTTCAAAAAAATAAACGACATTCCAATGGAGCTAATTGGATCATTATGCCAAAAAATGTCACCTCAGGAATGGATTGAATTGTACGAATCTGCCTTTAAGAAATAGAACCGTTTTCTTCAGGAATTCGTTTTAGTCCTTTCCAAAGAATGACAATTCCTGCAATTACTAGCGGTATACTCAGAATCTGCCCTGTATTAATTGGCAAATAGGCATCCCTTGCGGTAAGTCCGAGTTTAACAAACTCAACCAGGAATCGAGCTCCAAAAATTAAGATTAGAAAGGTACCAAATACAACACCTTGTTTTTTCCATGCGTCTTTTTTCCAGTACAAATACATAAGAATTCCGAAAGCGATAAAATAACAAATGGCCTCATACAGTTGTGCCGGATGTCTTGCTGGAATAGATTCCCATGGACAATCGTAAACCAAAGAATTCCCAATAAAGGAGGGATCACAATCGTTATGCAAGAATTTAAATCCCCAAGGTACAGTTGTTTCATCACCCACAATTTCGTGATTCATTAAATTCCCCATTCGAATAAATCCTCCAGCTACGGCAATAGGTGCAGCAATTCGATCCAACATCCACAAGTACGATTTATGAATAACCTTTCTTGAAAAATAAAATAGTGTAATTAAAAGTACCAGTGCTGCTCCATGACTTGCTAAACCACCTTCCCAAATTTTAATCATTTCAATTGGATGCGAAAAATATCCTTTCTCAATGATATTACCCGCTTCATCAAAAGTATCCCAATAAGGACCGTAGAAAAATACATGACCAAAACGTGCGCCTAAAATGGTTCCAACTACCATGAAAAGAACGAGTTTATCCAAATATTTTTCATCGATGTTTTCTTTTTTAAACATCTTTTGGATAACAAAATACCCAATTATCATTCCTGTAACGAATAACAAACCGTACCAATTCGGAGTTTTCCATCCGTCGATAATTTCGGTACTTACATCCCAATTAATAAATGAAATCACCTTTTAACTTTTTCTGATAACTGAATCAAAGGTAATGGTTTTTCCTTATGCAATTGATAGGGCAATTTTTCAGAACGTCCTTTTTTGAAGATTAGGTTGCTAACCGTTTTTCCTTTTCTGATTGCTTTTTGCTCTTCCAATGGCAAGTGGGTGATTTCTTGACAATGATCCGAGCAACACCCTTCCATTTTTTGTTTACAGGCCTCACATTGAATAAAAAGCAAATGACATGCATCGTTTAAACAATTGGTGTGCGTATCTGCTGGACTTCCGCATTGGTGACATACCGAAATGATTTCATCTGAAATGCGCTCACCTCTGCGTTCATCAAAAACAAAATTTTTACCAATGAATTTATTGTCTAAACCTTTTTCACGACAATCGTTGGCGTATTTAATAATCCCACCCTCTAATTGATGTACATTTTTAAATCCGCGGTGTTTAAACCAAGCTGATGCCTTTTCGCAGCGAATACCTCCAGTGCAATACATCACAACATTCTTGTCTTCATTCCCTTTCAGGTACGTTTCCTCTATAAATGGAAGTGATTCACGAAAGGTATCTACATCGGGTAATATTGCACCTTTGAAATGTCCGACTTCAGATTCATAGTGATTTCTAAAATCAATTAAAATGGTATCCGGTTGGTTTGTTAACTTATTGAATTCCTCAGCGGACAAATGAATTCCTTTATTGGTGACATCAAAAGTTTCATCATTCAATCCGTCTGCCAATATTTTATCACGAACTTTAATTTTCAATTTAAGAAATGGAAAATCAGCCTCTGATTCATCAACAGCTATATTCAGTCGAACGTCTTTAAGAAAATCAATTTGATAGAGCTCATCTCTGAATTGATCGAGATGATTTAAGGGTACTGAAATCTGGGCGTTAATACCTTCTTTAGCGACGTAAGTTCTTCCAACTACATCTAATTTTGACCACATTTGAAACAAATGGTCTCTGAATAATCGAGGATTAGTAATGTGTGCGTATTGATAGAAAGATATCGTTACAAAATTGTAACCTGAGGCTTTCCATTTCGCTTCTAATTCCTCTTTATTTAATGTATTCCACAGTTGCATGCTATGATTGTTTAAATAAAAAGATGCACGAAATTAAGATTTTTTGCCTAATTTTTCAGACCAAACACTGCTTTTCTTTACAAATATTAAGGTTTGATTTTTGAATTGCATAATGTAGAATCCACAAACATAATCCATGCATCCAATCCCATCGGCATTTGTACAATTATTTAAAACTGAATCTAATCACGTGTTTTCTTATACACCTGCTTCGAGACACTTACCTGATGCAAATGAGACCGTCCGAATGGCTGCAGTGGCAATTGTTATTTACAAGGAAAACGGTTTATTAAAAACCCTACTCACCTTACGTTCGGAATACAACGGACATCATTCCGGACAAGTAAGTTTTCCAGGAGGCAAATACGACGAAACAGATGCAGACCTTATTGAAACAGCACGTAGGGAATGTTATGAAGAAATTGGAATTCATCATGAGGAAGGTATTCACATTGGCGCCTTAGAGCAATTATTCATTCCTGTAAGCGGATTTTTAATTGAACCGCATTTGTTTTACCACAACAAGCTGCCCGAATTATATAAAAATGAAAGGGAAGTTGCAGCGCTAATACCTTTTGAACTTTCCGCATTGAATAATCCCCAAATAAAATCATATAGAGACATTGTGCATGAAGAGCGGGTTATTAAAAACACCTCTGTTTTTAACATTTCCGGGCATCAAGTGTGGGGGGCAACTGCAA
>JBILIM010000342.1:0-2831 GCA_044349985.1 Crocinitomicaceae bacterium | reverse complement strand
CACAGATTTCCCGTCTGGTGAAGCAGTAAGAATTGATTTTGCAACAAATGTATTATTCGTTAACTGTTTCAACAACAACCCATCGATATCGTAATAGTAAAGGTTGTTGAATCCACTTTTTTCTGAAATCCAAATAAAATTATTGGACTTCGGGTTCGGAAAAAAGGCTGGATGTTCCGGTTCTACCCATGTCTCACTTGTTTCTTCTAAAATTGTATTGACAAAAGCACCTGTTTGTGCATCATAAACATTCAACCACATGTGATCTTGTTCTCGATTCACCTCGGCAATAAGAATAAATTTACCATCAGGTGTGAAGCTCAGATTTGTCAAATAATGATCCTTTAGGCCACGTGGAGCGATCATTACTGTTGAACCTTTAGCCAAATTATAAAGTCCCACTTTGGGACATTCTGATAATTGACCAGCCATTGGATATTTTATAAACTCAACCTCTCCTGGTGTAGCTGAGATGTCGAGTAAAGGATAATTGTGTACATCCGTTTCATCTTTTTGATAATAGGCTAAAATTCCTCCATCCGGTGACCAGAAGAGTCCTCCTCCAATACCAAATTCGTTTCGTGCAATAGACTGACCAGAGACAATATTCTTATCCGCATTGTTTGTCACCAATAGTTCTTTGCCTAATACAGTGGTAATTCGGATATTATTACCAACAGTGTAGGCAATTGCTTTCGTAGCTTCATGCATCAGTGGATTGGCAATTTCTTCTGAAAAAGAATGCAGAATACTGCCTTTTTTGCTTGCTTTATTATAGGTGTAAAAATGTACGCCATCATTGATACTGAACTCATCTTTTGAAATCCACTCCATCCCCCAAAAACTAGACAGCTCAGAGGCTAACGACTGGTTCAATTGCTGTACAGTCAATAAAACCTCATCCTGTTTAGCTTTCACTGACGATGTGTAGAGCGTTTGAAAACTTTTATCGTTGTATGAATAGGCATCACCATCAGGAATCCATTGAAAACCATATAAGCGATCGGGTCCAAAAGTTCGGTATTGACCCATAACTGCATCTTTTAACGAAAGCTCCTTCTTTTGGGCAAAAGATAAAAGTGAAAGAAAGACGAAAACACCAGTAAAAAATGATTTTGTAGCGTAAAGCATAAGCAGAAAGTTAACTTAATTCAATAATTTTTAATTTTTTCAAAAAGTAAAAGCATTGGACGCGCATCGGCGTATAACTTTAGAATTTGTTCGCTAAAATTATCTTGTAAACATGCAATAGCATCCATTTGATGATAAAAATACCATTGTTTATTAAAAATGATGGGCTCTTGAGCACCTTTTTCTTTTAAATGAGGAGGCAACACTTTATTTTTCTCTCCTAAAATAGTTCCAAATGATTTTTTAAATTGGGGTGCTTTGTACAAATCCTGAAACTCGGTCATATATTCGGCAAGACCTTCCCTGAAAAACAGCAAATCTTCTCCTGAAATTTCATAAATACCACCATAAACTCGCACGTATTCTGGACTTAATTCCAAATAAATTCCATTTACAGCGGATGATTTCTTTCCACCATTCCGAAGAATAGCAGAAACCATTAATTTGTATGGCGATTTATCTTTTGAAAAACGAACATCACGATTAATTCTGAAAATACAGTCTTTGGGCTCTACATTTTTAAAGGTATCATCTAAATCAGACAACTTGAGTAATAAGTCCTTTACAAAAAATTGAAAAGGTTCTTTTACAACCTTTTCATAACGTTTTCTATTTGCATCAAACCATTCCTTGTGATTGTTGCCTGCCAATTCAATAAAAAACTGCAAAAAATCTGCTGAGAAAAAAGCCATCGTTTCTTTTTACAAAAGTAGGCAATCCGATTAATTCCTAAACAGCCTAATAGAATTATAAATACCTTTACTCAAAATATACATTATGAAACATGTTACGTTTTCCTCAATAGAAAAGGCCATTCAAAAAGTTGACAACCTCAACGATGACGAATTGGAGGTATTATCCGAAAAGTTTGCGCTTGCGCAACCTACCCTTTTGGGCTATGCCATGACAGCACCTGAAGAATATCAAAATGAAGAATTGGAGGGTTTACTCATTTATTATTTCTGTTTGATTTCAGAGGCTTTCGAGCAGCAAGGATTGGAAATGAACCTTATTTCAGAGGAAGAAATCGATGCCTTTGAGGAACCTTTTTTCGAGATGCTAGATGCGTATTTTGAGAATGATGATGCAGAATTACTTGAAGATTTTTGTGACCAACCCGAATTGTCTCAATTTATGGCAATGGAAATTTCAACAGAGGATGAAGATGGTTCTTCTTTGAGTGACGAAACAGCAACCCAACTTTTTATTGTGAGTTTGGCTATGATTACATTAATGAATCGGGCTTTGGTATAATTTGCTTATCTCGACTTGATTCATCTGGCTCATCTCGACTTGATTCGACAGGCTCATCACTAGTAACTCGATTAGTAAATTAAACTGGGCTCGATGTATTGTGTCCCTCGACTTGATTCGACAGGCTCATCACAAGTCGCTCGGTCCACTTTTAGAAATGATTCAAAAGGCTTATCACTAGTCACTCGATCCACTTCATATAAAACAAAAAGGGAGGCTTTTCACCTCCCTTTTTTTCAGACCACCTAAACTAGTTTTTAACGCAAACTATGTTTTACTATATCAGTAGCAATGCTACCATTGGTTATTTGTATATAGTACATTCCCGGTGCAACATTCAGATTGTCCATGTGGAAAATCGTGTTGCCATTTTGGATGTTTACATCCTGAGTGTATACCACAGTGCCTTTTGCATCTGTTAGCGTAATCACTCCTGCGCCTTCCAT
>JBILIM010000341.1:0-2842 GCA_044349985.1 Crocinitomicaceae bacterium | reverse complement strand
CATTTTCAGTCTCCGCTAAACTCATGCATCAATACCGTCATCGAATTTAAAAATGGGAATCCACTTAGTTTATCATTAATTTACAGCATCATTGCGCAATCTTTAGATCTACCTGTTTATGGTGTGAATCTTCCAAATCATTTTATTCTTGCATATCTAGACGAAAACAATTCCCAGCTTCATTTGGAAAGCGATAATAAATATGGTGTTTTGTTTTACATCAATCCATTTTCTAAAGGAAGCTTATTGGACACTAATGCCGTAGGCGAGTTTTTGGATAGTTTGCAAATGCCACACTACCGAGAGTTTTTTGAACCGTGCCCAAATTCAGCCATAATCAGACGAATGCTGACCAATTTAATTGCCGCATTCCAACAAGTAGGTAATGCAAAAAAAGTTAATGAACTTACCGAACTTCGCGATTTGGTGGATTAATCATCGGATTTCGTAAGCAACGTCAAGTTTATCCAATTCATTGAAAAAGGCGTTTGAAGGATCCACTTTTATGGTTTTAGAGGTCATTCGCACTTCCAAATCATCCAATTGATCAAACACCGTAAAATGTAAGGAACATTTACCCTCGTTGGCTTGACACAATTTATTGATATCCATTACCAAACTATGTGTAACTGCTTTGGATGAGACTTTCAAATGGATACTTTTCGCTTTACTTTCTTTAAGATTTTGCAAAAGCTCTATGGAATGAATTACAAATTCCAATTCACTTCTTCTAGGTGGAATCTCGATTTTCCCTTTAATTGCGACAAAAGTTCCGGGCTGAATGAAATGGCGAAACTTTAAATAATTTTCGCGCCACAAAAACAGCTTGTAAGAATCGTGATAATCTTCAATGGTCAATGTACCAAAAGGATCTCCATTTTTGGTAAATCTATGTTCTGCTTCTGTAATTATGGCAGGTATGTGTAAATCCCTACCCCTATTCACTGGCATTTGATTTAACATTTCAACCGTACCGTTACAAAATGAATTGATTTCTACTTTGAAATCGTCGAGTGGGTGTCCTGAAATGAAAATTCCAATGACCTCCTTTTCTTTATTCAATCGGTAAACGGTTCCCCATTCTTCGGCTTTTGGAATAACAGGTTCAGGTAAATTTGAATTTTGATCGCCCGAACTAAATATATCAATTTGAGGAGAGTTGAGATTTTTTTGGTATTCTGCACCAAAACGCATAATACTGTCTAGGAACAACTTACCCTTTGTGTCTTCAATAAAAAATTGAGCTCGGTGAATTTCTTTAAACGAATCAAAGCCCCCGGCATATACTAATGATTCGAAAGTTGTACGGTTACAATTACGCGGATTAACACGCTTAGCAAAATCGAATATTGAAACATAAGGTCCATTTTCATTTCGCTCAGAGATTATCGCATCAACGGGTGAACTGCCCAATCCTTTAATGGCGCCCAAACCAAAACGCACGGCACCTTCCTTATTTACAGTAAAGAAATAATTGGATTCATTAACATCAGGACCGAGTACCGCAAGACCTATCCTTCGACATTCTTCCATGAAAAACGTAACCTGCTTCATGTCGTTCATGTTGTTCGAAAGCACCGACGCCATGTATTCTGCAGGATAATTCGCTTTTAAATACGCTGTTTGATAGGCAATCCAGGCATAACAGGTAGAATGGGATTTGTTAAACGCATATAAAGCAAATGCCTCCCAGTCTTTCCAAATTTTTTCGAGCTTTTCACTATCATGCCCATTATTTGCACCTCGCTCCAAGAACAAAGGTTTCATTTTATCCAAAACGTCTTTTTGTTTCTTACCCATTGCCTTTCGAAGGGTATCCGCTTCACCTTTGGAAAATCCTGCCAACTTTTGCGATAGAAGCATAACCTGCTCTTGATATACCGTAATACCGTAGGTTTCTCTCAGGTATTCCTCGCAATCGTCCAAATCATAAACAATGGGTTCCTCACCGTGCTTGCGTTTAATAAAGGATGGAATATATTCCAGTGGACCCGGTCGATAAAGTGCATTCATCGCGATAAGATCGGCAAAAACAGTTGGCTTCAGTTCCCGCATATATTTTTGCATTCCTGGAGATTCGTACTGAAAAATCCCAACGGTTTCTCCTCTTTGGAACAATTGATACGTTTTTTCATCATCAATTGGAAAACTGTCCGGATCCAATTCAATGCCTTTTGTTTGCTTCACATTCCTAACGGCATCTTTGATTAAGGTCAATGTTTTTAAGCCCAGGAAGTCCATCTTCAGCAAACCGGCAGATTCCGCTACAGAGTTGTCGTACTGCGTACAATACATTTCAGAATCCTTCGCCGTGGCTACAGGAACAAAATTGGTAATGTCATCAGGTGTAATGATTACACCGCAGGCATGTATACCAGTGTTTCTAACGGAGCCTTCCAATTGTTGCGCTCGACGCACTACGGCCGAAGACAAATCTGATCCGTTATATAAGAGTCTCAATTCTTTAGCTTTTGCCAAATCATCTTGGTTGTTCCTTAATTTTTCCGCCAATTCGGCATCACTCATTTCGAAGAGCTTTTTAAGGGAAATATCCGGAACCATTTTCGCGATTCGATCCGCCTCTGTTAAGGGAAGATCCATAACGCGAGCGGTATCTCTAATTGATGATTTCGCCGCCATGGTTCCGTAGGTAATGATTTGTGCAACCTGGTTGGAACCGTATTTTTGAATAACCCAATCAATTACTTTACTGCGGCCTTCATCGTCAAAATCGATATCGATATCGGGCATGGATACCCTATCCGGATTCAAGAAACGCTCAAAGAGGAGGTCGTACTTGATGGGGTCCACATTTGTAATCCCAGTGCAATACGCAACTGCG
>JBILIM010000340.1:0-2845 GCA_044349985.1 Crocinitomicaceae bacterium | reverse complement strand
GATTGCAAATTACCTAAGCAATAGATCGATGTCCATTCCAATATTAATCGTTCGAAATTCAGAAGGAAAAGACGTGTTTACTTGGGGACCACGAACTTTTGCTTGCCAAGAGTTATATACTACTTTAAAAGCGGAACAAATGCCATTTGATGACCTTAAAAAGGCGTTACAAGAATGGTACAACAAAGACAAGGGTATGCTTTTACAAGAGGAACTTGTAGTTCTTTTAAAGAAAAAGATTAACTGAATTCATCCTTCAACCTAAATTTTTACTGGCCAAGTAAATTATTCAGCACATAATCCAATACACCTCCAAATAACAAGAGTACAGCACAAACTGATAACGTTAGGTATTGTAACAGTGAAGGTTTAATTTCAACAACGTCATCCTGATCATTTGCAGAAAGCGCTACGATTAATAATCTAAGGTAATAGTAGATACCAATACCTGAATTTATAACTGCAATAATAACCAAAATAGGATACGCACTAAACGCACTGGAGAAAACCATATATTTTCCTAAGAAACCTAGTAAAGGAGGAACACCAGCTAAAGAAAGTATTGCCAATGTTAGTGCAACTCCTATAAATGGATTTCTACGACCGATTCCCTTGAAAGAGGAAATGTTGTCTTCACTATCGTTTACCATCTGACCAATCGTAACCAGAATGATTACCGCCAATCCGTATCCGGCAAGGTAAATCCATAAATTATAAAAGGTTTGAGAGGATGCTACCATTAATGCAATAAGTGCATAAGCAGCATTTGATATACTTGAATACGCTAATAATCTTTTGAATTTGGTTTGTCCTAGCGCAGAAAGATTCCCGACCAACATGGTGAGTATAATAACTGCGAAAAGTAAATCAGACCAAAAAGAAAATGCCCCAATAAATACGAAGCTGAACATTTTCATGAAGGCAAAAAGACCGGCAAGTTTAACAACTGCCGCCATATAACCGGTTACCATTGTTGGACTTCCTGAATAAACATCCGGGCTCCAAAAGTGGAACGGTGCAGCTCCAACTTTAAATAGAAACGAAGCTAAAATAAAAAGTATTCCAACATAGATTAGCGGTCCAAAACTTACCGATTTAATAATACTGTCATGAATTGCTTTCAATTCGAAGCTACCCGTTGCACCAAAAATTAAAGCGATACCGAAAAGCAAAATTCCCGTAGCGAAAGCACCCGTGAAAAAGTATTTAATTGATGCTTCAGTGGAACGAATATCTTTTTTATTGGTTCCTGCCAATACATAGATTGGAATGGATAGAATTTCCAAGCCGATAAAAAACATAAACATATCGGTAAACCCTATCATACAAAGCGCTCCAACCATCGAGAAGATGATTAAGGAAATGTACTCCCCTGTATGTTCGGGTTCTCTTTTGAATGCCTCATAACCTCCTGATACAATAAGTAATCCCAGAAAAAGAACAAGAGCCGCATACAGTAAATTTCCGCCATCGAACGAAAGGCCTTGGTAAGACCAAGTAATGAGACTCGAACTTCCCATAATCTGGCGGATTACTAATCCAAGTGAAGCAGCGATTCCAATTGTTGAAGCTGCAAGGACAAGCTGTGGTTTTTTGAGCATTGCCGTAAACATTACTACTAAACCTGTAAAAAACAATAATATTAAAGCGTCCATAATTTAAGCAGCTTGAAAGGTTACTGAATGGATATAATTGTAAATCGTATCCAAACTTGGTTCAATTAAATCTGAAATAAATTGCGGGAAAATCCCAATTAAAACAATAAGTATGGTGATTACTGCAAAAACGACAACTTCATTCCACTTTAAGTCTTCAAAAGATTCAATTTTAGGAGCACCAAACATACTCAATTGATATGCTCTAAGTGTGTAAACAGCACCAAAAACAAGTGTTGTTCCTGCTATAGTACCGATAAGCCAATGCTCATAAAACAAGCCTTTCAAAAGTAGAAATTCTCCAATAAAACCAGAAGTAAAAGGAACTGAAACCGCAGCAAAACTAATTACGGCAAACCAAAACGCAAATTTCGGAGCCAAAACTGCGACACCTCCCATTTCGGCAAGATCACGTGTTTTAAGGCGATCCTCGAGGATACCTGCTGCCAAGAAGAGTCCCACAGCTACCAAAGCATGATTTACCATTTGAATATAGGATGCAGATAGCGATTGTTCCGTAAACAAAACAATTCCTGCTGCGATTAATCCTACGTGACTGATGGATGAAAAAGCAATAAGTCTTTTGATGTCCATTTGCTTTATCGCGATTATTGCGCCGTAAACGACGCCAATCAAACCAAGTGTTATTATAATGTACTTGTAATCTTCAAGCGCTTCAGGTGCCATAGGAATCATCCAACGAATCATTCCATACAAAGCCATTTTCAGCATAAGTGCACTAAGCAACATGGTACCTGCAGAAGGAGCTACCGTATATGTTGAAGGCTGCCAAGTATGAAAAGGGAACAACGGTATCTTAATGGCAAATGCCAAGAAGAAACCTCCCATTACCCAAAAAGCGGTTTTAATTGGTAATGTAACCTCTAACAAACTTTCGTAAGAAAAATCTCTTGACAAATTGCCCAAGGCTATCAATGAAATCAACATCGCCAATGAACCAATGAAGGTGTAAATAAAAAATTTGATTAAAACAGGTTTTCTATCTTCCGTACCGTACCACAGTGCAATCAAGAAAATCGGAATTAAAGTAAGCTCCCAAAAAACATAAAACAACAATCCATCCAGCGCTGTAAAAACACCAATCAAGCCGAATTCCATCAATAGAACCATTGCATTGAATCCACGCTGCCCTCCCTCGCTTCTATTTATACTCGTTAGAAGTATTAACG
>JBILIM010000028.1:0-10750 GCA_044349985.1 Crocinitomicaceae bacterium | reverse complement strand
GAATAGTACCTATTCTGTTGTCATAAAATAAGTAGAATGCACCCACATCAAAAGTTAAATATTTACCGACTGAACCCCTGTAACCCAGATCAAAATTGTACCCTTTTGCATCTTTCAAATTTTGATCAACCGAATCGGTTGTAGCGGAAGGAGTCAATTCAGCATAGGTAACAGGTCTAAAAGCCTGACTGAAATTAGAATAGACATTCATATTTTGGTTGATGGTATATTCTGCACCTGCGCCTGCCAATAGAACAACTCTTTTGGTTTCAGGCAGATCGATAATGGAACCAATTGTTGGCTTATCAATTGTGCCATGTACCGCATTATTGATGTATTCCATTCGTATTCCTGGAGTAACTGCTAACTTGGGCGTAATTTGAAATAAATTTTCTGCAAAAAGGGCTCCTGCTGCTGTTGAAAGATGCAATTCTTTTTTGTAGTCAAAAGTTCCTAAAGCTGATGCTGATTGTTCGACAATGGTTAAATCATAATCACTATTTACAGAACCTATTCCACCTTGTTTTCTGTCGGTTTTTCCCGTGTAAGCTCTTAAACCAGCTGAAAATGCGGATTTTTCACCAAATAAAGTATACGACGTCAAATAGCGCAATTCAGCTCCCCAATTGTTATAGAAATCACGGTCGATTTGGCGGTTATTGTAATAGTTGCCTGATAATGAATCGGGAAGATTAATGTCTTTTAAAAAGCCTACACTGTTTCTTTGTGCATAGGTATTGAATACACTTAATTTCATTTTTGAATTTTCACTGAACGTGAATTCAAGATGCAGTGCTGAACTGTTCCATGGAGTGCTGAACCAATTTCGAGCTCTTACCGATTGTTGTGCGTCAGTATTGAACATGGAATCGGTTAAACCTCCCGGTTGTTGACTTAGATAATCCATGTGCGTATATTCAAATGTGGCATTGAATTTTGATGTGAATGCATACGACAAACTTACATGACCTGAAGTGGTTCTGTATTGGCTGTTTGCTCTCCAACTATCAGCGCTGCGATGGTGCAGGTATCCGTAATAAGAAAACTTTTTTATTTTACCTCCGATTCCATTGTAGGAATTGAACAAACCATAGTTTCCAATTGTCTGCTGTGATTCAAAAGTAATGGGTTGATTACCAAGAGATTTTTTGGTAACATAGTTAATTAATCCTCCGAATTGCGTTCCGTATTGAAGGCTTGCTGCTCCTCGAATTATTTCCAACCTGTCAAGAGCTTCAGTTGGCGGGGTAAAGTAAGCTTCTGGATAGCCATAAGCGTCAGATGAAATATCGCAACCGTTCATCCTGACATTAAATTCCCAAGATCTATTGGGACTCAAGCCACGTGTTGCAATAGCTGTTTGAATGCCAGAACCGTCGCTTTCCCAGATAGCAACACCCGGAACTTTCGCTAAAATCTGTCTGTAATTATTGGTCGACAAATCCGCATTGAGCCCCTGAAATAAAACAACTTCATTTTTCTTTCCGCTCATAATTCGAAGCCCATCAATTGGATTCATTCGAATTAAGTCAGGGAATATTCCTTTAATCAAGACTTCGTTAAAGTTTTTTGCTTTTAAAGTATCATTAGGACTGATTGGTTGCGCAACTACTAATTGGCACCAAGCGGAAACGGCGAACGTAATAAGCATTCTTTTCATGATGCAAAATTGCTCAGGCAACAGAAAAAGAACAATACCTCAAATTAGGTATTTTAGAATAGTTCTAAATAAGGGTTAAAGTTTAATCGGACAAAATGGACTCAACTTATCTGCCATCACCGTCGAGCAAATTACCCAAACCACCAAGTATTCCGCCTTCCTCTTTACGTTGAACGGTTGCATAGGTCAGAATTCTTGAAGCCAGTCTGGAAATGGGAAGGGTTTGCATCCAAACATCACCAGGACCTCTTAAGGTTGCAAAAAATACGCCTTCACCTCCGAATAAGGTGTTCTTTATTCCTCCGACAAATTGAATATCGTAATCGATTTCTGAGCTGTAAGCAACCACACAGCCCGTATCAATGCGCAAGACTTCACCAGGCAAAAGGGTTCTTTTGATGATATGACCTCCTGCATGACAAAAAGCCATTCCATCGCCCTCTAATTTCTGCATAATGAATCCTTCTCCACCAAAAAGTCCGGTTCCCAATTTTCGCTGAAACTCTATTCCGACTGCAACACCTTTAGCCGCACATAAAAAGGAATCTTTTTGACATATTATTTTACCGTTGTAGTGTTGAAGGTCGATAGCTACAATTTTCCCAGGATAAGGAGAGGCGAACGCAACTTTTGCCTTGCCCATTCCTTGATGTGTATAGGCTGTCATGAATAAACTTTCTCCCGTTAAAAGGCGCTTTCCTGCGCTCCACAACTTACTCATAAACCCACCTGTATTTTGTGTGCTTCCATCTCCAAAAATGGTTTCCATTTCTATCCCTTCATCCATATACATGAAAGAACCTGCTTCAGCAATTGCTGTTTCTTGAGGATCCAATTCAATTTCTACCATTTGCATTTCATTACCGTGGATTTGGTAATCTATTTCGTGATTCTGTCTCATACTATTTTTGATTTCTATTAAAGCTACAAAGATTTTGAGTATTGACTTGGAAATAATTCAAAATACCCTTAAAAGGCTACTTTCAAAGGATGAATAACTTGTATTTTTGTACCAGTAGCATGCAAGGAGGAATGGGTAATTTATCTACAGTTCAAATCGGTCAAAAAGTTCGTATAAAGGGTATAAAATCTTCCTTTTTGAGACCAAAACTCATGGAGATGGGAATGCTTGAAGGTGACCTAATTCAAGTACTTTTTAAAGCGCCATTTGGTGACCCTATTGCAATCTCGGTTAAAGGATATACCTTATCTTTGAGAAAAGATGAGGCTGCTCTTGTAGAAGTTACAGATTCAGATGATTCGTTTGGTAATTAGCAATTCATGAAAGTAGGCTTAGTTGGTAATCCTAACACGGGTAAAAGTTCGATTTTCAATTTGTTGACTGGATTGAGGCAACAGGTTGGAAATTTTCCAGGAATTACCGTTGAGCGAAAAGTGGGTTCATTTCAAATTGATTCTAAAGAATTCCAAGTAATAGATTTCCCAGGAACTTACAGTATTTATCCAAGATCAAAGGATGAAAAAGTTGTTTACGATGTTTTATCCAACCCCTCCCACCAAGAGTTTCCTGATGTTTGTATTGTGGTAGTGGATGCATCCAACTTGGAGCGGAATCTCTTATTGTTTTCACAGGTTTACGATTTACAACTACCGGTAATCATGGCGCTGAACATGACGGATGTAGCAAGAAAAAACCAAAAAGAGGTTCGAATTGATGCACTCCAAAAAGCATTTCCTTCAGCCCAGATTGTTGAAACTAACGCACGAGCCGGAATGGGAAGAGACCGCTTAATACAGGCGGTATCGCAAACAGCTAAACGAAAAAACAACGACTATTTTCTCGGTCCAATTCCAACAGATGGTATAAACGACCCCACTATTCAAGAAGCTGAAACCGCATCACGGTATGAGAAAATTCAAGGTTTGATTAATGAAATATGGGTTAAACGAACTGAAAACACAGAATTCAAGGTGTCAAAATGGGATCGTATTCTGGTGCACCCACTTTGGGGTTATTTAATTTTTGCCGCTATCCTAATGGTGGTTTTTCAATTCATCTTTTCATTTGCCGCCATTCCGATGGATTTTATCGATGGTTCATTTGTGGCTTTAGGGACGTGGATGCAAGAAATATTGCCTCAAGGCGTTTTTTCCGATTTACTAAGCCAAGGTATCGTTCCAGGAATTGGAGGTGTTTTGGTGTTTGTGCCCCAAATTGCGTTTTTATTCTTTTTCATTTCCTTGTTGGAGGAAAGCGGTTACTTGGCGCGCGTTGTGTTCATTATGGATAGACTTATGCGACCTTTAGGCTTGAACGGTAAAAGTGTGGTTCCATTGCTTTCAAGTGTAGCCTGTGCTATTCCCGGTGTCATGGCAACACGAACCATTTCCGATTGGAAGGAACGCTTGATAACTATTTTGGTGGCACCTTTAATGAGTTGCAGTGCCAGAATTCCGGTATATACCATTTTGATTTCTCTTGTTATTCCTGATCGCTATGTTTTTGGCATTTTAAATTTACAAGGCTTGGTTTTATTTGGTTTGTATTCCCTTGGCTTGGTGTCAGCGCTCTTGGTTGCTTTGGTACTAAAGAAAATCATTCAATCTAAAGACAAAGGTTTCTTATTGATGGAACTGCCACAATATCAGCGACCAAAGTGGGGAAATGTAGGCTTAACAGTATGGGAAAAAGTTCGTGTTTTTGTCTGGGACGCAGGTAAAATAATCTTAGCATTGTCGGTTATTTTATGGGCTTTAGCTTCTTATGGGCCTGGTGATCGCATGGAAAACGCTGTAAAAACCGTGGAATTGGAATTCAAAAACAAACCCAATGCAGATGAAGAAGAAAAGGCACGCCTAGTAGCCTCTGTACAACTCGAGAATTCATATATGGGTATTTTAGGCAAATCAATTGAGCCTGTGATTAAACCCTTAGGTTACGATTGGAAAATAGGCATTTCACTAATCAGCTCATTCGCAGCAAGGGAAGTTTTTGTAGGTTCATTGGCAACCATTTATGCAGTGCACGCTGAAGACAATCAAAAGCTACTGGAGCGATTAAGTAAAGAAAAAAGGTCAGATGGAACACTAGTTTACAATCTTGCCTCAGGCGCATCCTTAATGGTTTTTTATGTGTATGCGATGCAATGTATGGCAACTTTTGCCATTGTGAAACGCGAAACCAAAAGTTGGAAGTGGCCGCTTATTCAAATGGCTTTCATGGGTGTTTTGGCCTATTTAGCTGCTTTTATTACTTATCAAATTTTAAGCTGATGCAGGTTGTTTTGGTAATCCTATGTATATCCGCAGCAGGTCTTTATTTGGGATTGCAAGTGTATCAACGGATCTTTAAAAAAGACGCCAACTGCGATGCTTGTGCAATGGGAAAGATCAAAGAAAAATAGGTTAAATTGTGCGTTTGCTCTTTTTTCCAATTGGAAGGATTAGCCAAAATGTATTTTTCTATTTTATTAGAATCGGCTTGATTTCTTATTATATAATCGTAATACTATCCTAAACGATTGGATTGCCTATTCGGGAGCTTACGATGAATTGACATTTCGCAACTTTATGAGAGGTTACGAAAAAACAGTTTAATAAAATAGTATCAATGTCCTCCTTCAACGGGCTCGTCAATTGAAACGCCTTGTTTTCTTAGTTTTCCAGCAATATACCAAGCAAAGAAAGCAAGATAGGCGAAACATCCTATTCCAACAACATAGGAACTTTGTATTCCCAGCATACTGTCGTCAGCCAATGCGCCTTGTATAAGTGAAATCACACCTCCTCCCATAATCATCATGATGAGTAAGCTCGATGCCGTATTTGTGTTTTTACCGAGACCAGCTATTCCTAGAGTAAAAATACATGGCCATAGGGTACTGCAAAACAGTCCAACTGAAATGAATGCCAGGACACTTATCATTCCACTTGATAAAATCCCTATTAAAAGCGCAACACTACCCAGAATGGAATAAATCAATAACTGACGTGCTGGTTTACCTTCACTTATTGCATCAGCAGCAACCAATGCTATTACAATTAATAAATAAGGATAAAACTGATCGATGGATTGTCCGCTAAGGACGTTTACAAAAGCAAAAATACCGAAGGCAATAAAAGGCAATAACAAACTCAATTTAATTTTGGTTGATTCTTTTAAGTCGAATGCCCCTGAGGCCGATGTCCATCTTCCAATCATTAAACTGGCCCAAAATAAGGACACGTATGGCGCAACATCGCTTTCCTGGGTTCCGAGTTTTTGTTTCATAAATTCGGGTAGGTTACTCGCTGTAGCTACTTCCACACCAACATAGACAAAAATGGCAATCATACCAAGGTAGACCTGGGGATATTTAATGGTTTCCAAAATACTTCCCGCTCCTTGATCTGCCTCTCCGTCATTATTGATGCGATCCGGAATAGAAGAATATTTAAAAATCAATGCTGCCAATAAAAACGCTCCTCCCAAAACCATATACGGAACTTTAACCGCAGACAATTCCAATTCGGTTCCTGAACCAACACCACCGAAAATTGCAAACGATACGACAACGGGTCCAAGCGTAGTTCCAACGTTATTAACACCTCCTGCCAAACTCAAGCGCATGTTTCCTTTTGAGGGGTCTCCCATTTGAATCGCAAGTGGATTTGCCGCGATTTGCTGTAAGGAAAAACCTAAACCAACAATGAATAAACCACTGATTAACAAAATAAAGGATTCGTTATCCGATGCAGGAATAAAAAGCAATGTTCCTACCGCAGAGATAATCAATCCCAAAGCCAGACCGTTTCGATAACCAATTTTATTTAGAATGTCTTGTTTTAATATTGCTGATATACCAAAGTACAATAAAGAACCTACCGTATAGGCAACATAAAATGCAAAGGAAATAAGTTGGGATTGAAGCTGCGACAAATCAAGGGCCTTCTTGAAAACAGGTATTAAAATATCATTACTTGCTGCAACAAAACCCCAGAAAAAGAAAATGAAAATAAGCGTAGTTAACGCACCACTATTGGTTGATTTCGACATGGCTGTAATTTTTCCCGGAAAGTTAATTTAAAAAATTGCTTACACCGCTTTTTCAGCAGAATAATTCACAACTTCTTTGTAATCAACAAGATTTTTAACAGCTGCAACAATTGATTTGGTATCAAAACCACATTCTTCCCAAAGTTCTTCTTGCGTTCCATGGTGAATGTACTGGTCAGGTATTCCGAGACGCACCACTTCAGCACTGTACTTTTGGTCGGCCATGAATTCCAAAACAGCGGAACCAAAACCACCCATCAAACAACCGTCTTCAATAGTGATGACCTTTTTGAATTTGGTAAAGACTTCATGAAGCATAACCTCATCAACAGGTTTCACAAAGCGCATATCGTAATGTGCCACAGAAATTCCTGTTTCCTCCAAATCTTTAATCGCCGTTTGAGCAAAATTTCCTGGATGACCAATTGTTAATAGGGCAACATCTTCACCATTTGTTAATTTTCTACCGGTACCCACCTTTATTTCTTTAAGGGGTGTTCTCCATTCTGTGAGTACACCGTTTCCTCTTGGATAACGAATCGTAAAAGGACCCTTATTTTCGAGTTGAGCAGTATACATCAAGTTACGCAATTCGGATTCATTCATAGGTGCTGAAACCACCATATTTGGAATCGAACGCATGTATGCAATATCATAAGCGCCATGATGTGTAGCGCCATCGGCACCAACCAATCCTCCTCTGTCCAAACAGAACACAACGTTTAAGTTTTGCAGCGCAACATCGTGTAATACCTGATCGTATGCGCGTTGCATGAACGAGGAATAAATATTACAGAACGGCACCAATCCTTGGGTCGCCATCCCTGCAGAAAACGTTACGGCATGTTGTTCAGCGATACCTACGTCGAATGCCCTGTCCGGCATTGCTTCCATCATGATGTTCAATGAACAACCTGAAGGCATTGCAGGTGTCACACCCATAATTTTCTCATTGTTTTCAGCCAATTCTACTATGGTGTATCCAAAAACATCTTGATATTTAGGAGGTTGCGGAGACTTAGGAACAATTTTTACAATTTCTCCCGTCTCTTTGTTAAATACACCCGGCGCGTGCCATTTTGTTGGATTGCCTTCTTCTGAGAATTTATATCCAGCACCTTTACGTGTGATGCAATGTAAAATTTTAGGACCTGGAATGTCTTTTAAATCCTCAAGAACACGAGCCAAACCGACAGCGTCATGACCGTCTACAGGTCCGAAATACCTGAAGTTGAGCGATTCAAACAAGTTGCTTTGTTTCAAAAGCGAACCTTTTAAGGCATGTGTAATCTTCGATGCAATGGTTTGTGCGTCCGGGCCAAATTTCGAAATCTTACCTAACATTTTCCATACCTCATCCTTTACACGATTGTAGGTATGTGATGTGGTGATATCGGTTAAATATTCTTTCAATGCGCCGACGTTCGGATCGATTGACATGCAATTATCGTTGAGAATAACCAATAAATTGCTGTCTTTTTCAAAACCGGCATGGTTCATTCCTTCGAATGCCAAACCTGCTGTCATGGCGCCATCACCAATTACGGCGATGTGCTGACGTTCTTTTTCACCTTTGTAGTGACTTGCAACGGCCATTCCTAAGGCAGCTGAAATCGAAGTGGAAGAGTGGCCCACACCGAAGGTGTCGTATTCACTTTCAGAACGCTTTGGAAAACCTGAAATACCGCCCTTTAAACGGTTGGTGTGAAAACGGTCACGTCTACCTGTAAGTATTTTATGGCCATATGCTTGATGCCCAACATCCCAAACCAATTGATCGTAAGGGGTATTGAAAACGTAATGCAGTGCCACGGTCAATTCAACAACGCCCAAACTAGCGCCGAAATGGCTGTTTCCAATTTCGGAGATTACATCTACAATGTATTGTCTGAGTTCATCAGCAATTTCAGGAAGATCATCTTTGGTGAATTTCTCTCGCAAATCTTCTGGAACGACGATTTGACTTAATTTTGGACCGGCTACGTATTCTCCCATGCTATTCAGATAGTAACAAATGTATGCTAATTGTGTCGATAACAAACAATCCTAAGCTTTATTTTGTTCAGCATCAACTATTTTTTATCAAAGTTTAAACTTCCCAATGATACTTTTGGAGGGGCTTTCGTTACCTGAAGTATACACGCATTGGATTGTTGCTTCGGTTCCATCTGGAGCTATTCGTATTTGCTCAACCGCATCGTCCGTAAGGCTATTGCCGGTTCCGCTTATAACTTTCCCGCTTCCCGTAAAGGTAAGTTCCCATCTTGTAATGTTGAATGCTAAACTTCCCAAGGTGGTGTATGGATCCATTTGTACTTTAAGTTCATTGGAAAGCCTGTAATCCAATTTGTTACCGCTGATGGTATTTCCCAAATACAATTCTGGATTTGGAAGTGCAAAAACTCGATACGTTTGGGTTGCCACAACTTCTTTATTGGAATTGGTAACCGTAACCACTACGTCTTTGGTTCCTGAAGGCTTGATGATGTAACCATCGCCTTTTTTGATGACCGTAGCATTTGTTGCCGACATGAACAGTTGGGTATCGCCTTGAGTGGATCCGCATTCGAAATAGTTATCATATCCCGCATAAATTCTATCATTATGCGGAAAACCCACCACCGCCTGGGCTTGCAATTGGTTGCTTATCAAACAGAAAAACAGATAAGCTGTGAAACGCATTGTTGATTTCATAAGGTAAAGTTTACAGTTTGACGTTTGATTCCCTTTCCGTTTGTTTTGTATGCAACGTGAAGTTGTAAGGTAGTATTCTTGGGCGCTGCTTGAATAGCAAGTACCGCTTCATTGCTCAAGGTATTTCCCGAACCAACAAATTCATTTTTATCGGAACTCAAGGTAAGCGTCCAATCTTCGATGGTCATGTTGGCTTGCACGGGAACGTATGAAGGCAGTTTTAACGCGATTTGATTATTCGTTCTCATTTTGAGTGTTTCTCCGGATTTATTATTACCAAGATAAATCTCAGCATCAGGAATTGGCAATACTCGAAATTCAATAATATCCAGCGTGTCTTGCTGGGTTTCGTTCAAAATGAACAAGGAGATGATATCTTTTCCCCTTGGTGTAAACGCGTAGGTTCCTGTAACGGCATTTACCTGTTGAATGTCCATCCCCTCCGCAAGAAGAACGGTGTTTTTTTCAGCGTCTTGCCTTCCAATTTGCACTGTATTGCTGCAACCGGCGTAAAGTACATTGTATTCGGGTTGAGCTATTACTGCTGTCTGTTGTGCAAGCACGATCAGGTTACAACAAAATAGTAAAGGGACCAGGATAACTTTTTTCATACGTTAAATCTTACTCATTCTTTAAAACTATAAAATTCTCTTTGGTTAAGAAAATCTTTTGATGCGATACATTCAGGCCTCCTGTTGTAAAACCGACAGCAATTCACCCGGAGAAAACACCGGAATGGTCGATTTTTTAAAATCTTTTAAGTTGCGTGTTACCAGTGCATCTATTTTTTTACTCCCCAGCGCAGCAGCATATTGCAGGGCATCCTCAAAATCATTGAATTTAGAATGCAAAGCAAGGTGAACGGTTTTCTGATCCATTGGCAGGACGGTAAAAATAGACACCAATACTTTCAATTTCTCCAAAACAAAGGCGTGATGCGACTCTTGCATGGTAATGTAATAGATATTGGATAAAATCACTGGTGTTACATAACCACAAAGTTCTTTATCTTCACATTTTAGGAACAAGGCCAGACTATTCTGTGAAAAGGGTTTTCTATCAAAAAGAAAATCCAAGATGACATCGGTATCAAATAAAACGTGGCGCACTATTTCAAGTATTTTTCTTTTAAAGCCTTTTGCAGTATTTCGTCATCTGTGCTCTCTATTGAAGCCACAAAGCTACCTTTTAAGTTGTAGAGCATGGAGGGTTCTTCCAAGGTGTTTTCTCTTTCAAGCACCAAACTTTTAAGGTAATTTTCAATAAGACGCGAAAGGCTTTTGTTGTGCGATCGGGCGTAACTTTTGGCTTGCTCGATGACGCTGCTTTCTATGGATAGGGTCAGTTTTGTTGTCATACGTGTATTTGTTTATTAAATATACGTAAAAATTCTTTTTAGA
>JBILIM010000027.1:0-10751 GCA_044349985.1 Crocinitomicaceae bacterium | reverse complement strand
TTTCATTTGTGCCTCAACATCCTCTAAGTTTGGCACTCCTTTTTTACGTATTGAAGAAACAATTGCAATAATATAGCGATCCTTGTCTTTTATAGGTGATGTACTTATGTCACCAACTTTAGCGCCTTCACTGAATGCTAAATTCAATAAGTCATCTTCAGCTGTTGAAGTATTAAAACCATATAATTTTGGGCTGTTTTCTAAAATACTGAGCATTTTAACATCATACCCAGCTTTTTTAGCTAACGTATCAAACATTGCTAACTTTTGAGAAACGGCAGTTATAGTTGATAATTTGGGTTCTATTTTATTTTCAATTAAATCATATACATCACTCTCCAAGTAATCTTTGGTTTCTGAACTCGGTTTAAATGATTTCTGAATGGATGCCAACACAGGAAATTTGGTCTCATCACGCTCCAACACTTCAATGATGTGAATACCATACATTGTTTTAACGGTGCCTATTGTGCCTATTGGTTTTGATGCACAAAATGCACCAAATTCTGGCACCATCTGCGCTTCAATGAAATTGTCAATTAAACCTCCGGTTGGAACAGATCCTTGATCGGCGCTATATTTTTTAACGAATTCTTCAAAATTGGTCTTGGTAATTAGCGGTAACAAACTGTCCGCTAATTTTTGTTGCTTAGCAACGGCATTCTTATCTGCCGCTTGATCTGTTTTTAACAATATATGACGTGCTTTTAATCGTGTCGGCGTAAATCCAAGAACTTTTGAAATGGTAATATTTGTTCCATTATCATAAGGGCCAACTATCTGACCAATTGCTGCTGATTTGAACGTAGTGTCCAAGTACTGTGGGTAACGGTTCTGAACGCTCTGTTCTTTTTCATTACCAATAGGAACAGCAGTAGCCAATTTTGATGATGCATAAAATTTCACATCACTATTCTTCATTACGTACAAAGAGTCATCGGTAGTTGTTTTGAAACCTTCAATTAGACCTTGCATAGAGTTATTGAACGTATTGGTATCCGCTTTTGAAGGTTTAATTTGGATATCAAAATATCTTAAATCTCTAGCGTTCTCACGAACTTGGTATTTTTTATCTTCCTTATGCTTTTCATAGTATGCTTGAACATCATTGTCACTTACTTTTACTTCCGCATCAGAAATTTGATCGAATCGCTTTACAACAAAACTGATACTTTTTAATTCCTTTTGACCGAAATATTCATCTTCTGCTTCCAATTTAGTTACATAAATACCTTGAGAAACAATGTTGTAATATTTCTCTTTCCTGCGATCCTCAATCAAACTGTTCTTGTAATCCACCCAATCAGCTTGTACTTTAGGATCTTCAGAATTTTCCATTTCCGTAATTCGTTTTCTTAACAAATTTGGATTGTACTTTCCTGTAACAGAATCTACGAAACTTTGCGCTAATTGAGGCAATGGAGAAAAACCAGATTTCTCATCTCCGTATAGATAAGCTTCAAATTCTTCCTCATCAACATCAATACCTAAAGCCTCGAATTCACCTTCCAAAATGCTATTTTCAACAACATAATTCCAAGCTTTGTCAGCTGACGCTTCTTGATCTTGAGGTGTATAAGGCTTACCGCTTTGTTGAAGTTGCATTTGATCGATTTGCTCAAACTTTTTATTCGCCTCTTCGAATTTGGCATAATCTACTTTTTCACCATACACCGTTCCATAACCGTATGGATTTTCAGTTTGTCCAAACATTTTTTGCCAATCACTCAATACGAAAGCCAATAATGCCAATCCAACTATGATAACAATAAGTGCAGATTTTTCTCTGATTTTACCGATAATCGCCATATACTTTTTTATTTAGGAATGCGAATATAGTGAGTTCCTTTGATTTATAAAAATATTTAAGCGCTTATACAATTCAAGTTTAAAACGCGAAAATTATATCTTGAAAAAAAAAGGCTGCTTCATTGAAACAGCCTTTAAAAAACTATTAGTTTAAAATTGACCCCCTCCTTTACCCTTTGGTGTTACGGGTGCAGAAGGTTTTGGAGGATTTATTGGTTTTTCTTCTTTTGTTTCTGGTTTAGCAGGAGGAGTAACCTCAGGTTTTACCGTTGGTTTTGTAATTGGTTTTTCGATTTGTCTGTCTCCACCATTACCGTTTCCACCATTACCGTTTCCAGAACCGTTATTTCCTCCGTTTTCAGATCCATTTGAGCCATTGCCGTTGCTTCCATTTTGACCTCCTGAATTACCATTTCCATTTTGGTTATTTCCATTTTCATTTGGAACTTCGACGCATGTACCAACAATATCTCCATGTGCCTGATGAGCTGGCCATGCTGAAATAGGAATTTCTAAGGTTTGCGGATTACCAACATTTCCTGGAGGATAATGACAAATTGTAATCTTCTGTTCCTCTACTGGAGGAGTAGGTGGCGTTGGAGGCGTTGGTGTTTCCACACACGCTCCAATAACATCACCATGTGCCTGATGTGCTGGCCATGCAGACAATGGAATTTCAATAGTTTGCGGATTTCCGCTATTTCCTGGCGGAATATGACAGATTGTAATCTTCTCTTCTACTACAGGAGGTGCTGGTGGTGTTGGAGGCGTTGGTGTTTCTGCACACGCTCCAACAACATCACCATGTGCCTGATGTGCTGGCCATGCAGACAATGGAATTTCAATAGTTTGCGGATTTCCGCTATTTCCTGGAGGAATATGACAGATTGTAATCTTTTCCTCTACCACAGGAGGTGCTGGTGGTGTTGGAGGCGTTGGTGTTTCCACACACGCTCCAATAACATCACCATGTGCCTGATGCGCTGGCCATGCAGACAATGGAATTTCAATAGTTTGCGGATTTCCGCTGTTCCCTGGAGGAATATGACAGATGGTAATCTTCTCTTCCACTACTGGAGGTGTCGGTGGTGTTGGAGGCGTAACAATAGGGTTGTATACTACTGTTATGGTTTGATTCACTGTTCCACAGTCATTTGTAACAGTTATAACAATAGTGTTTTGACCCTGTATTAACTTGAATAACGCACTTACCTTTCCTGTTGTTGGATTGAAACCATTACTTACAACTTGTCCGTTTAAAGTAATCGTAACACCTTGTGATGCGGTTACGTTTGAAACACTTGCAGACACTGCGAAATCCTCAATACTTACGGTAGAATTCAAGCTAACTGGCGAACTGATATTCAATACAGGAGTCTTACAATTGAGGAAATTAACTGAAATCGTTTCAGAAACTGCACCGCAAGGATTGGTTGCTGTTATTACAATTGTATTGGCCCCAGGATTTAAGTTTAGGGTTCCCGATACCCTTCCTGTTGCACTTGAAAAATTGTAATTTGTAAATGCTTGTCCATTTAGGGTTACGGTAACGCCTTGGCTTTGGGTAATATTTCCAATGTTTGCGCTAAACGTAAAGGCCTCATTGTTTACAGAAGAATTCAAAACGGAAGGCGTAACCACTGATATGGTTGGTGCAGTACAATTTAGGTAATTAATGTTGTAAGATTCAGATACACTTCCGCAAGAATTGACCGCACTAACAGTGATGGTATTGAATCCTGGAGATAAGGTTAATGTTTTTGAAATTTGACCGTTTGTTGCATTGAATGTGACATTGCTAACAACCTGACCATTGAGTGTAACTGTAATGCCGTTTGCAGCGCTGAGATTCGTAACAGTACCCAATAGATTGTACTGATTGGAGGTTACGGTGCTCCCTGAAATAGCGGTATTTGAAAGTAGAACCACAGGAGCATTGCAGGTCAAACGATCGATTACATACGTTTTACTAACAGAACCACACGTATTTTGAGCAGAAACAATCAAAATATTGGAACCAAGATTCAAACTTAGGTTTGCAGAAACCTTCCCAGTAATTGATTGGAAACTAAAATTAGTGATATTTTGGCCATTTAGATTAAGTGTGACATCTTGTTGCCCAATTAAATTGGAAATTGTAGACTCGAAATTATAAGTAGTCGTATTCACAGAGGAGATATCAGTTGCCGGACTTACCGAATTAATAGTCGGTAAATTACATGTCTGATAATTTACGGAGATGGATTGCGTCACAGTTCCGCAATCATTGGTGGCCCTTAAAACGATTGTATTCACACCTGGTATAAGAACAAAATTGCCGTACACCAATCCATTAGAAGGATTAAAATTAAAATTTTGAACATTTAGACCGTTAATGCTTAATGTAATACCTGTATTATTTACTACGTTAAATACTTGTGCAGAAAACGCCAGATTTGAAGTATAAACCAAACTATTATTTGCAATAGAATTGATGTTCACAATTGGATTGACGCATTCTCTAGTGTAATTAACAATGTAGGTTTGTGTGGCAGTTCCACAGGCATTCGTTGCTTTAACTACGAAAGTGTTAATTCCTGGAATTAAAGTCACATTTTTATCTATTTGTCCAGTTACAGTGTTATAGCTAAAATTCGTCAATTGCTGATTGTTATGTGTCAGAATTATCTGATTGCCTGTGGCATAATTTACAACTGCAGAAAAATTAAAAGATTGATTGGAAACTGTAATACCCGTAGCGTTTAAGTTGTTTGCATATATAGTTGGAGACAAACAACGCTCATATCTTATGTATGATGTTGAAACCACACTTCCACAATTATTAGATGCATTTACAGTAAACGTATTCTCTCCAGATGCTAAATACACTGTAAAGCTGATATTTCCAGATATCGGATCAAGCATGTAATTGTATACTTGAGCATTATTGTGCATAATTGAGATTTGACCGTTGTTTAAATTCGTTATTGCAGCTTGAACAGTGTAGGTTTGGTTTTCAACGACTGACCCAATTGAAGAAGGATTGGTGAAACTAACGATTGGTGCTATGCACGGTGTATAATTCAGTTGCGTTGTTTCCTGATCTTGACCACAATTATTAGTCCCTGTTAGTTGAATGGAATTGCTTCCTGAAGCGAGATACACATTTGCTTCAAAATAATCCAACTCAGGTTTAAAAATGAAATTGCTAATGGAAACGCCATTAACTGTAAAATTTAAACCTTGTGATGTTTCCAAGTTTTTCACAGAGGCTTTTACAGTGTAAATCCCACCAGTCGTATTGACATTGGATGTATTGTTAAAAGGTGCTGTAAAAACTATTTCAGGCACAAGACAATTCGAATTGTAATTGTTGATGTTGCTAACATTGTTGTTAACGTTTGTGGAAGTTGTACCGCGGGCGCGGAATCTGAAATTAATGTAAAGTGAAGTATAATGATACCAATCATTTTTAGCACGAATTGCTGATGTAAACCCATCATAATCATCTCGTAAAGTGAAAGTCGTTTTGTGTTCAATTCCCATTGTTACCCTTTTGCCTATTTGGTAACCGAGACCAAACCCAAGGGACGGCATGAAGTCGATGTTCCACTTATCAATATCAGCACTTGTACCTTCTAGATTCGTTTCGTATTGCCCATCATGAATGGTAGAAAAATATGATGAACCACCAATTTGATTAGGGTCGTAATTATAAATTCCACCTGATCCACCTAATGAATCACCGAAACGTAAATCACCATAGGTTTGATTCCAAACAAAACCAAGTCCTCCAAAAATGTATGGATCAAAACCCGTCTTCTCTCTTAGGCGGTTTGCATGAAGCACCAACTCTAAACTTAATTCATGATTTTGTGCTTGGAAATTATTTACGCCAAAACCGAGTGAATCCATGTATGGTTTTAGGATTGTGCCGGAATATCCCGCAGAATCTGTCTTTGATAAATCTTGACCATACCAATATCCACCTAAATATCGACCTCGAATATCGAAACTAAAAGGTTTTCCGTAGTAATAATTGTAGGATCTACCTAAAGTAAACCCGTAACCAACGCTGGTTTCATTCGTTACATCTGATGATTGCCAAGTGCCCCCAATATTGAGGCCCATAAACCACTTGGAATTCAGGTCGTAATCCACTTTTTGACCGAACAAACTGAATGTTTGAAACATCAAAAAACAAAGGATATAGTAAAATTTCTTCATGACAATTGATTTAAATTCTATCAAATAGAACGATTTTTATGCCAAAATTCCTTAATTTCAGTCAATAAAGAAAATAAAATGGCATTTTTCTCGATTATAATTGGATTTGCCCTACCGAAGTCATGAAAATTCTCTTCTATTCAACTTCATTAATGCTGTTGCCATTGCTGACTTTAACCAGTTGGGGTCAACCTGTTAATAACGATTGTTCAAGCGCTATTGAACTTTGTCCAGGTTCAATTGGTAATTATTCGAATTCAGGAGCAAATATTACTTTTTGTCCGGATTGTGAAGACGATTTTTTGTTTTGTTTCGCACCGAACAATTCCATATGGTTTACATTCACCACTAATGCCTCCGGAGGAAGTGTAGAAATTGGGTTCAATAATTTAATTTTTGAAAACAACCCGGGTCAAGACAATGCGATACAGGCTGCGGTCATAGAGGCGATTGTACCGTGTGATGCGGCGTCCTATACTTTAGTAAGCAATTGTGAGTCCAATGGTGTGGCTTCGTTTGTATTAACCGCTCCTGCTTTGACGCCTCTAACGACTTATTACCTTGTTGTATCCGGTGATCAAAGTGGACCTGGAATTTCGATTCCCGCGGCATGTGCATTCAATCTTGAAATTTCAGGGGCAGGAATAGACAGACCCGCACCAATAGTATCTTTAACAACGAGTGCTACTAATATATGTTCCAATAGCCCTGTAACTGCTAATTGCCAAGCTCTTAATTGTCCCGGTAATGGAATATTTCGTTGGTATATTGATGGAAATTTGGTGTCAACTACCTCCGATACCTTTTTTATAACCTCCAATTTAGCGGATGGTTCAATCATTACCGTTGAAACGGATTGTTATGCACTGTGCACAGAAATTGCTAGCGCAAGTTCTGGAGTTTTTGATGTATATGATTTCTTTCTCGATGCAGGATCAGATACCAATGTTACAGGTGGAAATTCAGTCCAACTCAATGGAACAACTAGTGCCACTTCTTATTTTTGGAGTCCTTCATTTGGATTAAGTGATCCAACTGTTTTAAATCCTTTTGTAAATATCAATGAAACAACCGTATTTTCTTTGACCGCAACAGAAAATGGTTGCACACAAACGGATCAGTTAACTGTAAGTGTTGATGAAGAACTTTTTTTTCCAACGACATTTTCTCCAAATGGAGATGGGATTAATGAAAAATGGTTTATTGAAGGCATTGAGCAATATCCCAATTGTTTGGTTCTTATTTTCAACCGTTGGGGACAAGAAATCTTTCAATCAACGAGTTACAACGAAACCAAGGCATGGGATGGTACAATCGCGGATAGAGCGGCGGCCGAGGGCGTATATTTTTACACTGTTGATTTGAATGAAGAGAACACTCCTTTATTTAAAGGCAGTATAACCATTATAAGGTAAAATGGGCCGAATAGTAAAGATTTTCATAGTGTTTTTGGCATTTTTTCTTTTGAATGGCCGATTCGTCGCACAACAAAACACCCAATTTTCTCAATGGAATTGGCACCAGTTCCCTTTAAATCCTGCGCATGCCGGCATAAAATCCTATATGGAAATTCATTGTTTGTATCGTTTGCAATGGGCCGGTTTTGAAGGCGCTCCAAGAAGTGGTTTTATCGGATTATCTGCACCGCTATATGCCAAACGAAAAAAATACCTAAGTGCTCGGCATGGATTGGGTTTTCGTATGGAATCTGATCGCATTGGGCAATTCAATACGACGCGTTTCAATTTGGCCTATGCAGGTCATTTCAATTTTACAAAAGATACCAGGTTATCTTTAGGAATCTATGGAGGGCTCATGCAATTTGGTTACGATCCTTCAGGCTCGACTACCCTTGAACCCGACCCAACGGTAATGCAGGAAACCTCTGCGATTTTACCTGATGCGTCATTTGGAGCATGGTGGAATGGTGAAAATTACTATTTCGGTTTGGTTTGTGATAATTTAATTGGATCAAGATGGGATGATTTGGGCAACAGTTCCAGACAGCGTTTTCATAGCTCTTTTACAGCAGCTTATCGAATGCAAATCAATACCGTGCTAACATTTTTACCAGCTGCGATGATAAAAATACCGCCAAAGGGAAAAATTTCAGCTGATATAATTGGTGTTGTTAATTACAAGAATTTACTAGATCTAGGATTGGGTTTCAGAACGGGCGATGCACTATTGGCACAATTAGGCGTAAAGGTTTCGGGTCGTTTTGCGCTGTATTACTCCTATGATGCTGGAATTTCTGCATTTAGATCGAATCATAGTGGTTCGCATGAAATATCTATAGTTTTTAATAACGGAATCCAAGCAAATGGACCTGGAACAAAATGCCCCATGTTTTAACTCTAGTTTGGATTATAACCTTATCCAATAAGAGGTGTTTATAATTCTTTTTCTACAGGCAGATTATACTTTGTTACTTTAATCATCTTTGCTAGATAACGATTAAATGAATTTCTATGCGCTTTTTTCTTTTTTTAGCTGCAATTTTATTGATTACGTCTTGTGTGCCAATAAAAAAATACAATGAATTATTAGCAAAAGAGCAGTCCTGTTCAGAGGAACTTGAAAAGTTTAAAAACAGTTCGTTGGATTGTGAAGGAAAACTCAAAGATTCGGAGGCGAGCCTTTCAGTAGCAAAGGAAAAAATGGCACAACTAGTTAAAGATACTGCAGCATTGGGATTAAAACTACGCGATTTAACGGCTCAAAAAACCAAGTTAACTGCTGATAAAGACTTATTGAATGCTGAATTGGAAAAATTGCGTGATAAAGGTGCAAAACAAACCGCAACGCTTCAAGCAGAATTGGATGCTAAAAATTTGGAATTGCAACGAAAAGAAGACGAGTTACTCTTGTTAGAGGCCGAGTTGAAGAAAAAGGAAGAATTACTTGCTGAACGCGAGCAACGTGTAAACGAATTAGAGGAATTACTCAAAAGAAAGGATGAAGCGGCACAATTGTTAAAAGCTAAAATCGCAAGTGCTTTAAAGGGGTTTGAAAATCAAGGGTTGACAGTTGTAGAGAAAGATGGGAAAATTTATGTGAGTATGGAGGCAAAATTACTTTTTGCATCTGGAAGCACTGCTGTTGAGGCGAATGGAAAAAAGGCACTTATCGAACTGGCAAAAGTTCTAGAATTGGAAAAAGAAATTGAGATTATTGTTGAAGGACATACCGATACTGATAAATTGGTTAGCAGTGCGCATCCAAAATCAAATTGGGAACTTTCAGTGTTAAGAGCTACGGCGGTTGTTGATATTTTGATCTCGAATTCGAAAGTAAATCCCGCGCAATTGATGGCCGCAGGAAGATCTGAATTTCATCCGGTTGATGCTTCGGATAAAGCAAAAAACAGGAGAATTGAGATTATACTATCACCAAACTTAAACGAACTATACGAGCTAATCAATCAAGATTAATTTGATTTGAAATTAAAGCCAATCACCGGTTAGTTTCTTACCGATTTGTTTTCTGAATTTTTTCAGTACCGATTCACGATCGGAAACATTTCCACATTTTACGATATCAGCGCCAACACATTGACCGTTTCGATAAAAAATAAACTCAAAACTAACGGATACAATTTCATCGCGATACATCGGAAAGAGGTTGCCAACGCTCAATGCCTGTTGCAAATCATCTTTACAAGACGAAGGTTTGAATTTTTTATCATAACCTCTAACGCTCACCAGCATGTAGGTGTCAACTCCCATAGTT
Source organism: Crocinitomicaceae bacterium (assembly GCA_044349985.1). Lineage (GTDB taxonomy): Bacteria > Bacteroidota > Bacteroidia > Flavobacteriales_D > Crocinitomicaceae > M0103. Next base: position 1,004 of record JBILIM010000027.1, on the reverse strand, counting down.
CGCACTAATTCTTGAATAGAGTCCGTTGCTAATAGAGCAGCATCATTACCAAGCTTCAATACATTGAGTGAAGGGACTGCTTTTATTCCGGCAGTAGATAGTAATTCGGTAAGATTAATTTCAAGAGAAAACCTATCATCTTCTTGGTCAAGTTGTGCAATAACAAGCGCATTCTTTAAATGTAAATTTTCCACTTGTGCGGCAAGTTGGAGGGAAAAGCACAGGAATAATCCTAAAATAAGTTGTTTCATAAAGACGGCTTAAAATATTTCTTTTGCGATGGCCTTAACCATTGAAGAATTGGACATGGTATAATAATGTATGCACGGCACACCGGCATCTTTCAATTCTTTAGATTGAGCGATTCCCCATTCAATTCCTAATTGCTCTACGTCTTTATTGTTCTTACATTTTAAAAGTTCAGATGACAGTGCATCGGGATAGTCAATTTTAAAGAATTTAGGAAGAAACGTAATGTGGTCCAGGTTTTTGATAGGTTTGAGCCCAGGAATAATGGGAACGGTAATACCGATGTCTCGGCATGCTTTCACAAAATCGAAATATTTTTTGTTATCAAAGAACATTTGTGTAACAATATATTCAGCACCTGCATCCACTTTGTCTTTCAGATATTGAAGATCTGTGGTCATATTCATTGCTTCAAAATGCTTTTCTGGATATCCAGCAGCTCCGATGCAAAAATCCGTTGGTTCCAATTGTACATCATCCATCATGTAGCTACCGCTATTCATGTCTGAAATTTGGCTAATCAGTTCAACTGCATATTTGTGTCCATCTGCGTGTGGGCGAAAAGTACTTTCCGTTTTAATGGAATCTCCACGAAGAGCCAAAACATTATCAATTCCTAAAAAATGTAGATCGATGAGTGCATTTTCTGTTTCTTCTTTGCTGAATCCTCCACATATCAAATGCGGAACGGCATCTACCTGGTACTTGTTCATAATTGCAGCGCAAATACCAACCGTTCCTGGACGTTTACGAAT
>JBILIM010000336.1:0-2856 GCA_044349985.1 Crocinitomicaceae bacterium | reverse complement strand
AAGAATCCAATGCCACCATGGAACAATTTTCCTCAATTGCTTTTTGTTTGAGGAAATCGATTATAGCTTTTCCAATTCCTTGTGAACGGTAGGCTTTTGCAACGACGAAATTATCGATTTCCAAATATTTTCCACACCAGAGTTTATTTCCTATCCAAAATCCTGTGATTCCAGCGCATACCTCGCCATCAAAAGCGGCTACCTGACCGTATGCATTGTTAGGCAGCATTAAATCAAGTTCCTTATCGTATTGTTGGGGTGTTAAACTTGGATACAATTCATGAAGCACTGGGAATACTCCAAGCATTTCTTCTTTCGTTTTGAGTTCTTTGATAATCATCTCGCCAGGATTAATTCTTCGGTAAATAGTTCATAAATTCTTCTGTATTCATCATACCATGAGCTGTTTTCGATAAATGAATGTGCTTCTACAGGGAAAGCTGCAAGCTCCCAATTTTCTTTACCCAATTCTATAAAGCGTTGCGAAAGCCTTACAACGTCTTGAAATTGAACATTGTCATCAACCATTCCGTGCAGCATCAGAAGCCGGTCTTGAAGGTTGTTGGCATAATAAATAGGCGAACTTTTTCTGTAAGCTTCCGGGTCTGTTTCCGGATAATTTAAGATGTTGGACGTATATTCATGATTGTAATGGAACCAATCGGTAACACTTCGCAAAGCTGCCCCACAAGCAAAGCTTCCAGGTTTAGTCAATAAACCCATCAAGGTTATGAATCCGCCGTATGAACCACCATAAATTCCTACGCGATTCGAATCGATTTGCATTTCATTGATCAGGAACTTTTTTGCATCCATAAAATCTTCTAAATCCCTTCCGCCCATGTGTCGGTATATTGCAGTTCGGTAATCTCTACCATAACCTTCACTTGCCCTGTAATCAACATCCAAAACGGTATATCCTTCAGCTAGAAGCAGGTTGTGAAACATATACTCTCTGAAATAATTACTCCAATAGTTGTGGGCATTTTGCAAGTAACCTGCTCCGTGTACAAATAAAACTGCAGCACCATTGCTTTGAGTCGCTTCGGGTTTGTAAAGCCTTGCATAAACAGGGATTCCATCTGATGCAGGAATTGTTATTACTTCGGGTTTAACCCATTCTATACTGTCAAATGACGAAGAGGTGGAATAGGTGAGACGCGTCCATTTTCCATTCGGTTTGTTTTCGGAAAGATACAATTCCCATGGTAGGTTTGAAGCTGAATAGCGCACGATCAATTGTTTTTCATCCGGTGAAACGGAAACATCATGAAATCCGTCTTTTGTAAGTATCGGTATCAATTTTCCGTCACTGATTTGAAGGTGGTAAAAATCTCTGTTTCCTGGATGCGTTTTATTAGCCGTAATGTAAAAAACCTTTCCATTGGATGAGAGTTGTACATTGTGCACCTCCCAGTTTCCACTTGTAAGTTGCGTTCTTTTTTTTGAAACAGTCGAGTAGGTGTACAAATGAGAATAACCGCTCACTTCAGATTGAAAAAATGCGGTTTCATTATCCTTTAACCATCCCAAAGTTCCTGTTTCTTCGTTCCATGAACCTATTCCCGGCCCTCCAATCCATGCTTCATCGTGCTGGTGGTCAATTTCAGTGAATTTTCCAGTAGTTAAATCGATGTGTATTATCCAAAGATCTTTGTTGTCGTAACTCCTTACGTCGCAAAGCGCAGAGGTATTAACTTCGTTAAAGACCAACGGATGCATGACAATATTGCGATCTTTTTCATAACGATTGGTATCGTTAAGGTATTCAGGTTTTTTTCGAATGTCGGTAAGACCAGAAAAATCAATGTAAAAAACCGAGTCCATTTCACGGTTATAAATTCCTAATTGGTGTGAAGGGTCTTCATTTCCTACTTTACTTCTGGTATTAAATGTATGTGCATGGCCGTCCGAACTGATAAATTCCATTACCTCTGTTTCTTTTGTAGTGGGATAGCTTGAAAGCATATAGGTAATAAAATTCCCCGAAGGATCAATCTGCAATTGATCAACGTATTTTCCTTCTTTTGAAATTGTCTTCGGTTGGTCCAAGAATTCGTGCGTATGGTCATTAAACCAGTCGTTTTGTTTTTCCTGTTTTTTTAGGTAGTCAAAATGGGCCAATTCTTCTTGATGCATCTGCGATGTGTCTTTAGTGTCCTCAGCTGGAATTTCATCGGTAAAGTCCGTTAACTGTATTACTGACGCTGAATTTCTGTCGTAAATAAATAAATTGCCATTTTGTTTGAAAGCTACCAAATTTGGATTTTTCAGTCGTTGAATTCTGGATATTCCCGATGAGGTCTGGTAAACAACTTTGGGAAAATCCATTCCGGCCGATATACTAACCAATGCGCCTTCGAGTTCGTAATATCTTTCAATGTAGTTTACTTGCCTTAAATCGTACGGTTCATACCATTTGTTTTCAACTTTTTTATAGCCCGTAGGTGATTTTTCGAGATCGATTATATAATTGGAACTGCCTGGATTTCGCTCTGGATTCCAATTGAAGACTATTTTTTTTCCATCCTGGGTCCAATTGGCGGCTTCAGGCAAATAACCAACAAAGTCGTGTCCCATCATGATTTCTTTCAGTAAAATGGGTTTGGTCTGCTCCTTATCTTGAGCGTAACCATATAATGAAACGGTTAAAAGAAGAAAAAGTACACGCATAAATTGGAAATTTTTATATCAAAAATACCAATTCTTTATAAAATGACTTTTCCGCGTTAACTATCAGATTTAAGAACGTACAAGTTGTAATCATTGATTAAGTCGAATCGTTTACTCGCGGCAAGAAGATACAATGGACTCGCATAAAAGGGTTCAAAAATTAATACATAGGCCGAGCCAATT
>JBILIM010000335.1:0-2862 GCA_044349985.1 Crocinitomicaceae bacterium | reverse complement strand
TATTTATAAATAGTTTGTTAATAATCATTTAATACAAAAAGAATTCATTATCCCAAACATTATTCTTCAATGGGTGTTCATATTTGACAATCAATCATAAAAAAATGAAAAATATTGTTGTTTGTTTATTTTGTTTTGTTGGAATTCTTCCGGTTAATGCGCAATCATTAAAACAGAACTCTCCGCAATTCAAACAAAACAATGAAAATTTAATGTTGGGTTTAGGTTCATGGGCGGTAACCAATTTCATTGGAAGCGGCATAGGTTGGAACCAAAGTGAGAGTGTGAGGTGGAAGTCCTTTCATCAAATGAATGTGTTTTGGAATGTTGTGAATGCAGGATTGGCAATTCCTGGATACATAAAAGCAAAAAAACAACCTGTTTTTCAGGATGAAGCGGTTTTTAAAAAAGAACAACTAAAAACGGAGCGTTTGTTTCTGTTTAATTCCGGATTGGATTTAATCTACATTACCTCAGGTGCACTATTGATGGGTACAGCGCATAAAAAGCCAGAAACGCAAGAGCGAAATTTGGGTTTTGGACAAGGAATAATTGTACAGGGAGGTTTTTTACTAGCTTTTGATGCAACGGCATACTTTGTTCACCGTCATTTAAGAATTCACGGTACATCCACTAAATTGAGTAAGCTTTCAATCGCACCGACAGGAATACGCATGAGTTGGAGTTTATAGACAATGCATTTTTTTATGAATTAAAATTATCGCTATTTTCGGTAAAAAATTGATTCATGAATAAACTACTATTTTGTGTTATAACTTTAAGTGTTATTTCCTTTGGTTGCTATGCGCAATTAACTCCAAAAACAATCCAAGTCGGTTCCGTAAATCGCAATTATTTAGAATACCTACCAGCAGGTTTGGATCCAACTTCGGAATCCCCTTCTTTGGTTTTTATTTTGCATGGTATAGGTGGGGACAATTCGCAAATGGTAAGTGCAGGTTTTAATAACGTTGCGGATACGGCAAGGGTTATTGTTTATTATCCTCAAGGTGTAACTAATGCTTTTGGACAAACTTCTTGGAATAACGAGACACTTTTAGCATCAACGGAAGATGATATTTCATTTTTTAATAAAATAATCGATTCGGCGATTTTCAATTATAATGTGGATCCAAGTCGTGTTTACATTACCGGTTTTTCAATGGGCTCTATAATGTCGCATCATATGGCTTGTGCTATGAACGATCGATTTGCAGCTATTGGTTGTATGGCCGGAACAATGCCAACTTCAGACATTCAAAATTGCAATCCAACGTATGCTACGCCGGTGATTCATTTGCACGGTACAGCTGATGGAACTGTTCCTTACGATGGAGCTGCATTACCTTCGCTTAGTTTGGTTCAAGAAACAATGGATTTCTGGACAAATGTGCACGGATGCGATGCAACCTACGATTCTATTGGAATGCCAAATTTGGCAAACGACGGCATATCTGTGGATCGTTTCGTATATAACAATTGCAATCCAACGGGATCTGTTGAATTGTACAGAATGAATGGTGCAGACCATATTTATTTGTACCAACCGGTAAATGACATTACGGAAATGATTGAAATCTGGTGGTTTTTAAGAAAATGGTCGCATCCTAGTCCTGCCGCAGCAATTATCAATGAAATGTATTCGAATGATTTTAAAATGTATCCGAATCCAACTGAAAATGATTTGGTGATTCATTCTCAAAAAGCTACGTCATTTGAAATTTATAATCTTAATGGGGCAAGATTAATTTCTGGAAATTTATTTGTAGGTGAAAATTTGATTGACGTATCTTCAATTGCTTCTGGAATATATCTGGTAAAAATTGATGGGGTAATTAAACGTCTTTTGAAAGATTAAAAAGTCATAGCATAAAAAAAACGGGCATCAATATTGACGCCCGTTTTTTTATGTTTAATGTAACGAATGATTCCAGGGTTCATGAGGAACACCAATTTTTACTTTAATACTTTACTACACGAAGTGGGATTGGATCTTTATCTAAGATTAATGAATATGTCCCAGTCGAGAGTCCAGATAAGGATATTTCTGTTTCTTGCCCTGTGAGTTTTCCTTCGCTGACTTTCCTCCCTTGGCTATCATAAAGCATATAATTCATAAAGTTTTCAGTTGGAAGGATGACGTTGATAAATTCCATTGTGGGGTTTGGATAAATTTTTATAAATTCTTTGGCATAAAATTCAATTTCTGTGAAATTGAGTGTAAGGTTTAAGGTAATGGTACTGTCACATCCTACAGCATTCGTAATAATTGAAGTATAAGTTCCACTTTGAGTGTAGGTTTGCCCATTCACTGGCCATGTATAACTGTCCAATGTCGTCTGAGTTTGCGTGGAAGATGTTTGCTGATTTACAATTACCAAAACTTGATCTGTAGAAGAGCAACCTTGAGCATTTGTTCCTGTAACCGTATACGATTGAGTTCCCGTTGGTACAAATGCGATTCCATTTTGAACGCCATTGTTCCAGATGTATGCGTTGGCACCACTACCTGAAAGGGTAACGGAAGCACCTGCACACAGGGTTTGATCGTTTCCGGCATTAACTGTTGGAAGTGGATTTACAGTTACTACCACTTGATCTGTAGCCGAACAGCCTTGAGTATTTGTTCCGGTAACCGTGTACGATTGAGTTCCCGTTGGTACAAATGCGATTCCATTTTGAACGCCATTGTTCCAAGTGTAGGAATTTGCGCCAGCACCAGAAAGACTCACTGAGGTGCCAGCACAGACGGTTTGATCGTTTCCGGCATTAACTGTTGGAAGTGGATTTACAGTTACTACCACTTGATCTGCAGCCGAACAGCCTTGAGCATTTGTTCCGGTTACGGTATACGTTTGGGTT
>JBILIM010000334.1:0-2864 GCA_044349985.1 Crocinitomicaceae bacterium | reverse complement strand
GTGTCACATTTACGACGAAAAAATTCCCATCGATGCCAAGACATCAATAACGGCTCTTGATTTCAATTTAGACCCGAGTACCTGTGCTTTAAATGGTGGAGAAGATTATGAACTGCTTTTTACCATTCCGCAAAGCGACTTTGAAAAAATCAATACGAATCCCAACTTTTCGATTATCGGCCACATTACAAATGAGAAAGATGGGATTTATTACATTGACAAACAGGGTTCAGCTATAGAATTAAAAGCCCAAGGTTGGCGTCATTTTTAGTGCGCTGCGGTATTAATTACTGAATAAATTCAAGAAGAATCTCTTTCAGCTTGTCTGTATCTTCGACATGACTCATGTGTCCTGAATTAGGTAATTCAATCAATTGTAATCCGTAAATGTTGGCCTCCTCTTTAAGAATAGCAGTGTTGATTATGGTATCAAACTTTCCTGTCACCATTAAAATGTCGTTTTTATGCGCGTCTAATACCTTAAAGTGGTTTGGTCTATTACACATTGCAATCGATGCATAAGCCATAGCCTCAGGAGTTATTGCATTTGCCTCAATAATTAAATCATTAACAATGGAATCTTCCGAAGCACGATTATGAAAAAGTCGGGGTATGGATTGTGAAACAATCAGATTTTTGGAACTAAATACCAATTCCGCCATTCTCAAACGATCTTGTTTTTTTTCAGCTGAATCTGGGAGGTAGGTAGAATTCATCAGTACCATTTTTTTGCAGTATCCAAAACTTTTTTTGATGGACAATCCTATGTACCCGCCCATAGAATGTCCGACGAGATGAAAAGATTCAACATTTAAATGCGTTAACGTTTGCATAACCATTTCTGCCATATGTTCAATAGAAGGTTCGTCTTTCGGTATATGGTGAATAGAACCTCCGTGACCGGGTAAATCGATACATAAGGTACTGCAAGGCCAATGTTCTATACCAAGTATATTCCACATAGTTGAGGACTCCAAAAAGCCATGCAGAAAGACAACAGGAATTGTATTTTTCACCTCTCGAAAGGTGCAAGAAAGGACCAAAGTTTTAAGCGTTCATTAGGGTTTCAATTTCTTCAATTTCAATTGGAATGTCGCCCATTAAATTAAAAGGTTGTCCCTTTTCTTGAACCACCAAATCGTCTTCAATTCGAATTCCCAATCCTTCCTCTGGTATATAAATGCCAGGTTCACAAGTGAAAACCATTCCTGCTTGAATGGGTTCATTCCACAAACCTACATCATGGGTGTCTAAGCCAAGAAAATGGGAAGTTCCGTGCATGAAGTACTTTTTATAAGCTGGCCATTCGGGACGTTGATTTTTGATGTCGTTCTGATCTATCAGTTTGAGCGCTAAGAGTTCTTTTTCCATCAAATCCCCAACCTCCTTGTGGTATTCAGACATTAAGGTTCCCGGTACCAAAAGTTGTTGTGCAGCATTTTTAACCCTCAATACGGCATTGTATACTTCTTTTTGGCGCTCATTAAACTTTCCGTTTACAGGGATACATCTCGTTAAGTCGGACGCATAGTTGCCGTATTCAGCACCCACATCGAGTAGCACCAAATCTCCAGAATGACACTGTTTATTGTTTTCAATATAATGTAAAACACAGGCATTTTTTCCTGATGCAATAATGGGAGTATAGGCAAAACCTTTTGATTTATTGCGAATGAACTCGTGGATGAATTCAGCTTCAATTTCATATTCCCAAACTCCTGGTTTAAGGAACTCAAGAACTCTTCGGAATCCGGATTCAGTAATTTTACAGGCCTTTTGAAGTAAGTCGATTTCAACCTTCTTTTTCACAGAACGCAATCGGTGCATAAGCGGAGCGCTTTTCTTACACATGTGCGCAGGATAATCTCTTTTTACTTTTTTTATGAATCGATCCTCTCTGGTCTCAACCTCTGTTTTTGCGCGTAAATGTTCATTTGTATTCAGGTAAATGATCTCAGCTTCAGCCATTAATTGTTTGAAAATGGTTTCGAACTGATTCAACCAATATACCGTTTTAATACCCGTCGATTGAAATGCTTGCTCTTTTGTGAGTTTTTCACCTTCCCAAATTGCGATCAATTCACTGGTTTCCTTCAAGAATAGAATTTCTTTATGATTTTCGTTGGAACAACTAGGAAAGATTACAAGTATACTTTCTTCTTGATCCACTCCAGACAAGTAGAAAATATCGCGATGTTGCTGGAAAGGCATTGTGCTGTCTGCACTAATAGGGTAGGTATCGTTTGAATTGAAAACGGCTAAGGCGTTTTTTTCGAGTTCATTGCCAAAAGCTTTCCTGTTTTCAATGAACAAATTTTTATCAATAGGATCGTATTTCATGATTGTGTGATTTTACAGATTGTGAAAATAAGGAAATTCAATAAACGTCGATTTTTTATTCATAAAATTAAAACATCGTAAATTGATTACGACCATAAAGACAAATATTTGTGTATAAAACGATAATTATGGAAGCAAATATTGAATTAAGTGAATTGATGATTTTAAAAGGTGGCAATGAAATCGTAATCTATGGTTTCAAGAAGCAAGATCATTTTACGTACCAAATGAGTTGGTTTATTCAAAATACCCAATTGAATAAAATTTTAAACCATTTGCAACGCGAAAATAGCGAAGTTGAAGTGACGTCCTTATTTAAAAGTTGTATTGATGAAAACGGTTCACATGTGATGTATCTGTCTACCGGAAATTTAAATAAGGCATCCATTCCCAGTAACTTAATTTTAGAGGAAACGAGGCGATTAGCGATCAGGGCTTAACAATGTTTATCTGTTGCCCAACCATTGTTTTGTTTTTTTTGTATATTCGTTCGAAATTTATCATTTCTTAAGCCAAATTAAGAC
>JBILIM010000333.1:0-2865 GCA_044349985.1 Crocinitomicaceae bacterium | reverse complement strand
TCCCAAAGTTGGCGGTTCTACCATTAAAATTAAAGAAAAACCCTACTCATTTGGAGCCATTGCCTATCAATTTTATTATTCTGGAGAGTTGTTTGACGTTTTCCCTTTTGAAAAGAAAAAATTCGATTGTTATGAATAGAATGGTGCATTATTTATTCATTTTAACAGCCGTTGGAATAAACATTAATACAGTTCTTGGTCAAATCATTCCCTCAGACACTATTAAACTTCAGCAACCCGACTATACATTTAAGTCAATTGGAAAAGGAATCGAACTCTGTGAAACAGATGCTCCGCTAAAATCTGTTGTTAATGATTCCAAACTGACCATATTGAGAATCGAACCCTCAATGTATGAATTTGAACTCAAAGCATTTACTGAAAACGGTCAGAAAAGAACAGTAAAAGAATGGGCGGACACATTTGATTTTGATATTGTATTGAATGCCGGCATGTATGAATTATCTGATGGAAAGACCAGCCGCGGTTTTTTGAAAAACTATGATCATTATAACAATCCAACCTTGAGGGAAAACTACAATTCCATGATTGCTTTTAATCCTTTAGACTCTCTAGATACCCCGTTTAAAGTTTTGGATTTGGAATGCGAAAATTGGCACGAAATCAAAGACGACTTTCAGACTTTTGCGCAAGGCTTAAGAATGATTGATTGCAACCAGGGACTGATAGGTTGGAATAAGCGTAAACAATCGTGCAGCATGTTGGTCACAGCAATGGATCCCTCACATCGTGTTTACTTCATTTTTTCAAGGTCTCCCTACACCCACAATGAAATGATTCAGTTTATGTCTTCAATGCCTTTCGAATTATACAATGCGATATACATGGAGGGCGGTCCGGAAACAAGCTTATATGTAAAAACAGATCAAATATCTATTGAAAAAATGGGCAGTTACGTATCGGACACCTATGAAAAAGACACAAACAATGCGTTTTGGAAACTTCCGAATGTTATTGGAATACGATTGAAACAATAAAAACTTAGCTATATTTCAAAAGATAACCCGTCATAGGCAAGATTGACACCTTTGGGCAAATCAGCCTCTATTTCTTCATGCAATCCAAAAAGATGAGAGATGTGCGTGAGATAGGTTTGTTCAGGTTGAATGATGTCAACAAAACGTAATGCCTCCTCTAAATTAAAATGCGATAAATGAGGAGAGTGATGCAGTGCATTAACAATAAGTATTTTTGTTCCTTTTACTTTTTCAATTTCCTCATCACTAATCGTTTTCGCATCAGTTATATATGTAAAATCTGCTATTCGGAAACCCAAAACTGGCATTTTGTAGTGCATAACCTGAATAGGAGTCACCAAAGGTCCATCAGGAAGTTTAAATGTTTCCAATTTAATTTCATTCCAGGCAATTTCTGGAATACCTGGATACCTGTTCTCAGAAAAAATGTAATGGAACTCCTTTTGAATAGCCTGATAAACCCTTTCTGTAGAAAACAGTTCCATCTTTCTGCTTTCGCGATAATTAAAAGCTCTGATATCATCAAGTCCACCTAAGTGATCTTTGTGTTCATGAGTATAAATCACAGCCCTTAGGCTTTTAATATTTTCTCGAAGCATTTGACTCCTAAAATCCGGTCCGGTGTCAATAATATAATTCTGCTCTTCAGCCGAAATAAGAACAGAACTTCTCAAACGGTTATCTTTAAGATCTGTTGATTTACAAACCCTACATTCACATGCGATTACAGGCACACCTTGCGAAGTCCCTGATCCTAAAACTGTAACTCTCAATGGCAAGCGTTTGAACGAATTTAAAAATTACTTATTTAATTTTCATTAAGCGAAAAATAAAAAGTATCCAACCTGTTATCATCAATGCACCACCAATTGGTGTGATTGGGCCCAAAAACTTTAAATTTATTTGCAATACTTCTTCAAAAGAAAGCAAATAAATAGATCCTGAAAACAACAAAATTCCAATGATTTGAAATAGAAAAAAGGTACGAATCGAAAATGGGAACCTGTCCGAGGTTAATCCAAATATCAAAAGCACAATCCCGATATAAAACTGATACCGCGCGCCAACTTCGAAAGATTGCAGCTTTTCAGCGCTCAACATATCTTTCAACGCATGAGCGCCAAACGCCCCAAGAATTATTGCCGTTACTATCAATAGTGATCCGGTTAAAACGATTCGTTTATTTATCATTTTTTGATATGTTTAAAGTAAAATTCAAAACGTTCTCCCACCCGCTCCACTTTCCTAAATTATTTATGGTTTCATTGTGCCAAATAAATGAAAACTCTCCACCAAACCTTTCAATTTCATCATATAGTTCTTGAATCTTGATTTTTGCATCCTCAATTGACATATTTAAATATTCATTCAGCGTTCCATCCATATAGGTAAAAGGATGGATCACAAGTGAAGTAATTTTATTTTGACTAAGGTCAAACCATTTGTGAGGCCTAACCGTACCTGATCGAAATCCAGGCTGATCCGCATAACCCATTGTAAAATCATGCTCAATCCCTTGTTTAATCAAATTACTATAAGTAACTGGTAATGATAATTTTAAAAAATGCTGACGAGAATTTACGACTTTAGCATTAACAATTCCTGATAAACGTTTAATTTCAAGCTGCACCTGCTCCAACTTTGTATTGGATTGGTAACTTGGATGAATGCCTATTGTTGAAAATCCACTGAGTTTTCTGATGAGTTTTTGTTGTTGAAAATTAGTATGCGGAAGATTTTTATCGTATTTACTTAAATTACCTAGAAGCCAGAAAATATAAACAGCATAAGATTTGGAAATTTCTTTAATCTTATCGTAGGTATTGTAAGGATCGTTTGCCTGGTTTTTTAATACTTTTCGCCTTTG